>CAZDAO010000431.1:3342-3775 GCA_964503015.1 uncultured Nocardioides sp.
CGGCCGTCTACGACGCGCGGAAGCTGCCGCCCCCCGCGCGGCCGGTCGTGCTCTACGTCGGCAGCCGGCTGCTGCCGCGGCACGTCGTGCTGGTGACCGGTGTGGACGGCGAGGAGGCGCTGACCTACGAGCCGTCGTCCGGGCGGGTGCTCGAGGTCTCGCGTGCCCGCTGGGAGGACGAGCCGCTCCGGCTGGCCGGGTGGGACCTGCCGTGGCTGGTGGTCAGGCCATCTGATCAGCCCATGAGCCGGGCGTAGCCGGGCTTGACCACGTCGTCGATGATGGCCAGCCGCTCGTCGAAGGGCAGGAACGCCGACTTCATCGCGTTGATGGTGAACCACCGCAGGTCGGCCAGGGTGTAGTCGAACGCCTCGACCAGGCCGAACATCTCCTCGGTCATCGACGTCCCGCTCATCAGCCGGTTGTCGGTGTT
>CAZDAO010000432.1:0-3771 GCA_964503015.1 uncultured Nocardioides sp.
AGGCGATCGCCTTGGCGATGTCGCCCGAGCTGCCGATGGAGCCGTCGGCGATGACGTGGACGTAGCGGCCACCGGACTCGTCGAGGTAGTCGCGCCGGGCGGCGGCGACGTCGGCGACCGCGCTGGCCATCGGCACGGCCACGCCGAGGACGGTGCGGGTCGTGTGGGCCGCGCCGCCGCCGAAGCCGACGAGCACCCCGGCCGCGCCGGTGCGCATCAGGTGGAGCGCGGCCTGGTAGGTCGCGCAGCCCCCGACGATGACGGGGACGTCGAGCTCGTAGATGAACTCCTTGAGGTTCAACGGCTCGGACTGGCTGCTCACGTGCTCGGCGCTGACGGTCGTGCCGCGGATGACGAACATGTCGACCCCGGCGTCGACGACCGCCTTGACGTGGTCCTTCGTGCGCTGCGGGGAGAGCGAGCCGGCGACGGTGACCCCGGCCGCACGCATCTCCTCGAGCCGCGCGGTGATCAGCTCGGGCTTGATCGGCTCGGTGTAGATCTCCTGCATCCGTCGGGTGGCCTCGGCACCGGTCAGGCCGGCGACCTCCTCCAGCAGCCCGGTCGGGTCGTCGTACCGGGTCCACAGGCCCTCGAGGTTGAGCACCCCCAGGCCACCCATCTGGCCGAGCGCGATCGCGGTGGACGGCGACATGACCGAGTCCATCGGCGCAGCCACCACCGGGATGTCGAAGCGGTAGGCGTCGATCTGCCAGGCGGTGCTGACCTCCTCGGGGTCGCGGGTGCGCCGGGAGGGCACGATCGCGATGTCGTCGAAGGAGTACGCCCGACGGCCGCGCTTGGCGCGTCCGATCTCGATCTCGGTCATGGCGAGAGCCTATCGGCGGCAGGTCAGAAGCCGAGGTCGCGGGCGGTGGCGCGGATGCGGTCGGCGCTCGCCCGCAGGCCGGCGAGCTCGGCGTCGCTCATCGGCACCTCGAGGCGACGCTCGGCGCCACCGGCGCCGACGACCGTCGGCACGGAGAGGCACACGTCGCCGATCCCGTGGTAGTCGTCGAGGAGCGTGGAGACCGGGAGCACCCGCTTCTCGTCGCGCAGCACCGCCTCGATGATCCGGCTGCCGGAGACGCCGATCGCGTAGTTGGTGGCCCCCTTGCCCCTGATGATCTCGTAGGCCGCGCCGACGACCTCGGCCGCCATCGCGTCCCGCTCGGCAGCGGGCAGCAGGTCGGTGACCGGGACCCCGCCGATGGTGGCGCTGCTCCACAGCGGGATCTCGCTGTCGCCGTGCTCGCCCACGACGTAGGCGTGGACGTTCTGCACCGCGACCCCGCACCGGGCGGCGACCAGCCCACGCAGCCGTGCCGAGTCGAGCACGGTGCCGGAGCCGAAGAGCTGCTCGGTGCCGAGACCGGTGAGCTTCTGGGCGGCGTAGGTCACCACGTCGACGGGGTTGGTGACCATCACGAAGCGGGCGTCGGGCGCCGCCTCGACGAGGGCAGGCATGAGGGAGCGGAGCATGCCCGTGGTGGAGGCGGCGAGGTTGAGCCGGGTCTGGCCCGGCTGCTGCTTCGCGCCGGCGGTCACCGCGACGACCTGCGCTCCCGCGCACACCGACACGTCGGCCGACCCCTCGACGTGGGCGGTCGGCAGGAACTGCAGGCCTTGCCGGAGGTCGAGCTCCTCGGCCCGCACCTTGGCGGCGTCGACGTCGTGGAGCGCGACGGTGGTGGCGACGCCGCGCACCAGGCACGCATAGGCCAGCGTCGAGCCCACGGCTCCGGCGCCGACGATGGCGATCTTCGCGGAGGTCACGCTCCATGGTGGCAGCCGCCGCCGGCTCAGGACAGGTCCCGTCCGCACCGGGAGGGCAACGGGCCGGGCACGGGCAACAGCTGGTGCACACTTTGGCAAAGACGCCACGGAGTCGCCGCGCGCTTCCTACCGTGACGGTCGTGGGGAACCTGGGGAAGCGGCCCGCAGTGCGGCCGCAACGAGTGATCGCGCGCACGCTCGCGTCCGTCTGCGTGGCCGGCGGGCTGCTGGGCCTCGCCGCGCCCGCGGCGCACGCCGAGGACGACTATCCGTGGGCCTGGCAGGGCCAGTGCCCGATCGTGCCGCAGGAGCCGGTCGTCGAGCCCACGCCCACGCCGTCCCCGGCACCCCAGGACGCCTCCGCAGGCGACAAGCCCGGCGGTCAGGGCGGGGAACAGCCTGACCCCGCGGTCGCCACCCCTCCGCCGCCTCCCGAGCCGGTGCTCGACCCGGTCAGCGGTCATCTCTACGACCCGCGCGGCCCCAGGCCGACCTGCGCGAAGTGGGTCTGGACGATCAACGGGTCCCTCGGCGACCCGTGGGGCTTCGTGTGGCGCAACTGCACGAGCTTCGTGGCCTGGCGCCTGCAGGAGCGCAACCGGATGGCCGGCTTCGGCAACCACTTCGGCGGCCAGCACTGGGGCAACGCCGAGCACTGGGACGACGCCGCGCGCGCCCTCGGCTACCGGGTCGACTCCGTCCCCGCCATCGGTGCCGTCGCGCAGACCGACGCGGGCCGCGTCGGACACGTCGCCTGGGTCAGCGCGATTGGGCCGGGCACCGTGACGATCGAGGAGTACAACCACTCGCTGCCGGGCGGGTACGGCACCCGGACCGTGCCGGTCGGCGACTTCCGCTACCTCCACCTCGACGACGTCGCGCCGTCCCCGCTGGTCGGCTCGGACCGCCCCGTGGTCTCCGTGCCGGACGGCCTCGGCGAGTCGTGGACCGCCCGCGTCGACGACGGCGGCACCCTGAGGGTCGCGCTCCCGGGTCGCCGAGCACGGGTCGTGGGCCCCCGCGGCGCCTTCTCGCCGGTGGTGGCGCCGGCGCTCGCCCTGGACCGACGCGGTCGGCCGTGGGTGGCCGCGACCACCCGCACGGGGACGGCCCTGGCCGGCACCACCCGGGGTTCCCGGTTCGCGCTGCGCGCGGTCGCCGCGGCCGCACCGACCTCGAGTCCCGCGCTCGCGCTCTCCCGCACCGGCCGGCCCGTGGTCGCCGCCGTCTCGCCGGTGGGCACCCTCGTCACCCGCCGGTTCACCGAGCAGGGCCGGTGGAGCCGACCGGCCCGGATCGGAGGTCCCGGAGCCTGGGCGACCCACACCGCACCCGTGCTCGGTGCGGACGGCACCGGACGCACCTGGCTGGTGGCCGTGGGCGCCGGCGGGGCGACGTACGCGAAGTGGCTGGAGAACGGCCGGCTGGTGCGGCTCGCCGGGCCGGCGGCCTCGCTCACCTCGACGCCCGCCCTCACGCTCTCCGGCGGCACCGCCCGCCTCCACCAGGTCGCCGCCGACGGCCGGCTCACCGTCCGCACCCTCCGCGGCCGCCGCTGGAGCCGGCCCACCGTCCTCGACGGGGACTGGTCGCCCTACTCCTCCCCCGCCGTCGGCGAGGTCGCCGGCCGGCTCGTGGTCGCGGCCGTCGACCGGCGCGGGACGCTGCGCCTGCGTGCGGGGATCGTCGGGCAGCGCTCCCGCCTGGCACCCGGGCCCAGGTCCGCCGGCGACCCGACGCGGTCCCCCGGCCTGGTCACCCGGCGCAACGGGGGCGTCTTCGTGGTGTCCCTCGGCGCCCGCCGCGCGCCGCAGGCCCGCCTGCTCACCCGGCCGGCCTCGGCCGTCAGCGGCGACACCTCGCCCACGCGCGGCGGCTTCACCCCCTGACCCACCCCCGGGCGCGCGAGACGCGGCCACCCCGGCGCTGGGGTGGGCGCGGCGCGGGGCAGGTCACCGGCCCCCGGAGGCCCACCACGGGACCTTCTCGGGGGCC
>CAZDAO010000433.1:0-3770 GCA_964503015.1 uncultured Nocardioides sp.
CTGCTGGAGAAGTGGGCCCGCGACTCCAAGATCCTCGACATCTTCGAGGGCACCCAGCAGATCCAGCAGCTGATCGTCGCCCGCCGCGTCCTGGGGTTGACGAGCGCCGAGCTGAAGTAGTCCCCGACCCGGGCTCCCTCGGCGGACACGTAAAGACCTCCCCCCGTCCTCTGCGAGGAAGGGGGGAGGTCGGCGTGTGGTCAGGACACGTTCTTGAAGGGGTCGTGCTCGGCGAGGAGCTTGTCGACGCGGGCCTGGTCGAGGCGGTGGAAGACCCGCTGGTCCTCCTGCGCGTCGCGCACGACCTTGGCGAGCGTGAAGGTCGACGTGGTCAGGTAGAGCGTGCCGAGGGCGAGGAAGCCCTTGATCCACGGGTCGGCGCTCATGAAGTAGATGGCGACCAGCATCGCGAACAGGGCGGCACCGAACGAGATGGCGGCCTGGGCGGCGAAGGCGGCGGTGTTCTTGGCGGTGGAGTCGTTCTTGGAGGTCATGGCAGCAGCGTGCTCCTCGACGAGACGCCGGGGATCTGCCCGACTACCCGATCGGTGCTGAGTACGAGCACCTGATCCGCACCGGTACGTTCGGGCCATGCCCGACCTGCCCGACCTGCCGCCCCACATGTCGCCCGAGGAGTTCCGCCGCCATGGCCACGCCGCCATCGACTGGATCGCCGACTACTGGGCCTCGCTCGACGACCTGCCCGTGCGCGCCCAGGTGGCCCCCGGTGACGTACGCCGTCAGCTGCCCGCCTCGGCACCGGAGGCCCCCGAGCCCTTCGACGCGGTGCTGGCCGACCTCGACCGGGTCGTCGTGCCGGGGCTGACCCACTGGCAGCATCCGCGCTTCTTCGCCTACTTCCCGGCCAACTCCTCGCCGGCCGCGATCCTGGGCGACCTGATCTCCAGCGGCATCGGCGCGCAGGGGATGATCTGGGCGACCAGCCCGGCGGTGACCGAGGTCGAGCAGGTGGTGCTCGACTGGTTCGCCGTGGCGCTCGGCCTCCCGGAGGGGTTCCGCAGCGACGGTCCCGGCGGCGGCGTCATCCAGGACACCGCGTCCACGGCCACCTTCACCGCGCTGCTCGCCGCACTGCACCGCGCCAGCGGCGGGGATGCGCGCGTGCACGGCGTGGGCGGTGGGACGTGGCGGGTCTACGGGTCCACGCAGGCCCACTCCTCCCTGGTGAAGGCGGCGATGATGGCCGGCCTGGGCGAGGACGCCGTGCGGAGCATCGAGGTCGACCCGGCGTCGCAGGCCATCGACGTCGATGCGCTGCGCGACGCGATCGCCGCCGACGTCGAGGCCGGCCTCCGCCCGGTCATGGTGCACGTCGCGTCGGGCAGCACGTCGACGGGAGCGATGGACGACATCGCGGCCGTGGCCGAGGCCGTGCGGGAGTGGGGCGTGTGGCTGCACGTCGACGCGGCATGGGCCGGCGTCGCCGCCGTCTGCCCGGAGCACCGCGACCACCTCGCGGGGGTGGAGGAGGCGGACTCGTTCGTGACCAACCCGCACAAGTGGCTGCTCACGACGTTCGACTGCAGCACCTTCTGGGTGCGGGACCGCGCCGCACTCACCGGGGCCCTCTCGATCCTCCCGGAGTACCTCCGCAACGCGGCCACGGAGTCGGGCGAGGTCGTCGACTACCGCGACTGGCACCCCCAGCTCGGGCGCCGGTTCCGCGCCATCAAGCTGTGGGCCGTGCTCCGGACCTACGGCCTCGACGGGCTGCGGGCCCACGTCCGGAGCGGGGTCTCGCTGGCCGCGCACGTGGCCGACCTCGTCCGCGGCGACGACCGCTTCGAGCTGGTCACCGAACCCGCGCTCTCGCTCGTGGTGTTCCGGCTCCGGTCCGGCGACGAGCAGACGCTGGCCGCGATGGAGGCCGTCAACGCCTCCGGCGAGGCCTACCTGAGTCACACCACGGTCGAGGGCCGTGCGGCCATCCGGCTGGCCGTGGGCAGCTGGCGCACGACTCAGCAGGACGTGGACCGCACCTGGCGTGCGCTGCAGGAGGCTGCTGGCTGACACAGTGGCCGCATGAAGCTCTTCGCCGACACCCCCGTCCGTCGCACCGTCCAGGTGGTCGCCGACCTGCTGTTCGTCGCCTGGCTGGTGCTGTGGGTGTGGGCGGGCAACGCCGTGCACGACGGCACGCTGGAGCTGGCCGGCCCGGCGCGGCAGACCGACTCGGCCGCGACCTCCATGGCCGAGCAGCTGCGCGATGCCGGTGGGCGTCTCGGCGAGGCGCCGCTCGTGGGCGAGGAGCTGGCAGTGCCGTTCGACCGTGCCGCCGACGCGTCCGACGGGCTCGCCGCGGCCGGTCGCGACACCGTCGAGGCCGTCGAGCGGCTCGCGCTGCTGCTCGGCCTGTCGGTCGCCCTGATCCCGATCCTGATCGTCGGAGCGATCCACGTCCCGCTGCGGTGGCGCTTCATCAGGGAGGCCACGGCCGGGGCGCGGTTCATCGACGCCCAGGAGGACCTCGACCTGTTCGCCCTGCGCGCGCTGGCCAACCAGCCGATGCGGGCGCTGGCCAAGGTCAGCGACGACCCGGCCGGCGCGTGGCGCGCGCGGGACCCGGACGTCGTACGACGCCTCGCCGAGCTGGAGCTAGCCGACGTCGGGCTGCGGCCCAGGAAGCTCCCGGGGCCCGCCGCCTGACCCTGCGTAGACTCCGGCCAGTGCAGTTCCTCCACGAGACCCCGGACCACGACCTCACCTACGACGACGTCTTCATGGTCCCGCGCCACTCCTCGGTCGCCAGCCGCTACGACGTCGACCTGGCCACCTCCGACGGCACCGGCGCGACCCTGCCGCTCGTCGTGGCCAACATGACCGCGATCGCCGGCAAGCGGATGGCCGAGACGGTCGCCCGCCGCGGCGGCATCACCGTCATCCCCCAGGACATCCCGATCCCGGTGGTGGCCGACGTGGTGGCGTGGGTGAAGCAGTGCCACACGGTGTTCGACACCCCGATCGAGCTGCGACCCGACCAGACCGTCGCCGAGGCCCTCGCGCTGATCCCCAAGCGCGCGCACCGGGCCGCCGTCGTCGTCGAGGACGGCCGCCCGGTCGGCGTGGTCTCCGAGGCCGACTGCGCCGATGTCGACCGCTTCGCGCAGGTCCAGGCGGTGATGAACCGCTCCGTCGTCACCGTCGCGGCGAGCACCGACCCGCGGGAGGTCTACGACGCGATCGAGCGCGCCAAGGCGCCGCTGGCCGTCGCCGTGTCCGAGACCGGCGAGCTGGTCGGCGTGCTGACCCGCCTCGGCGCGCTGCGCGCGACCCTCTACACC
Organism: uncultured Nocardioides sp.; assembly: GCA_964503015.1. Taxonomy (GTDB): domain Bacteria; phylum Actinomycetota; class Actinomycetes; order Propionibacteriales; family Nocardioidaceae; genus Nocardioides. The sequence continues at coordinate 3,303 of CAZDAO010000433.1, forward strand.
CCGGCCGTCGACGCCGCGGGCGGTCTGCGGATCGCCGCGGCCGTCGGCGTGAACGGCGAGGTCAAGGACCGCGCCGCCCAGCTGCTCGAGGCGGGCGTCGACTGCTTGGTCGTGGACACCGCCCACGGCCACCAGGACCGGATGGTCCAGGCGCTGCAGGCCGTCCGCGCGCTGTCGCCGGAGGTCCCGGTCGCCGCCGGCAACGTGGTGTCCGCCGAGGGCACCCGAGCGCTCATCGAGGCAGGCGCCGACATCGTCAAGGTCGGCGTCGGTCCGGGTGCCATGTGCACCACCCGGATGATGACGGGCGTCGGTCGTCCGCAGTTCTCCGCGGTGCTGGACTGTGCGGAGGAGGCTCGCCAGGCCGGCAAGGCGATCTGGGCCGACAGTAGCGTCCGGCATCCGCGGGACGTCGCCCTGGCGCTCGCCGCGGGCGCGGGAGCGGTGATGATCGGCTCCTGGTTCGCC
>CAZDAO010000434.1:0-3768 GCA_964503015.1 uncultured Nocardioides sp.
CCGAATCGGGAGCTCGCACCTCAACCACCGAGTCCGGCGCTCGCACCTCAACCACCAAGAGCAGAGCGGTCATCGCGGTGGCGGGAGGTAGGGCGTTCACGTTCCGGTACGCCGAGACCGTCGAGCTGTTGCGGGCGGCGGGGGCGGAGGTCGTCGACTTCGACCCGCTGACCGACACCCGGCTGCCCGAGGGCACGACCGGGCTCTACCTCGGTGGCGGGTTCCCCGAGATGCACGCGGCCGAGCTGGGGGCCAACGAGCGGCTGCGCCGCGACATCCGTACGGCGATCGCGCGCGGGTTGCCCACCGTGGCCGAGTGCGCGGGCCTGCTCTACCTGTGCGAGTCCGTGCGCGGGCCCGACGGACCGGCGGTCCCGATGGTCGGCGCCGTCGACGCCGTCGCCGAGATGGCGTTGCGGCTGACGCTGTCCTACCGCACGGCGACGTCCCCCACCGACAACCTGCTGGTGCGGGCCGGGGAGGAGGTCACCGGGCACGAGTTCCACCGCACCCACCTGACCCGCACCCACGGAGGCGACCCGGCCTGGCACCTCCCCCACGCCGAGGGCATCGCCACGGACACCCTTCACGCGTCCTACCTCCACACCCACTGGGCCGGCCACCCGCAGCTCGCCGTGCGCTTCGTCGAGGCCGCGAGGAAGCACCGCGTCCCGGACCTCCGCCACCACGGCGACAAGGAGACCGGAGCCGGGCTGGTCGACCTCGCGGTCAACGTCTTCGACGGCCCGCGCCCGACCTGGCTCGACCGGGCGCTCCGGGAGTCGATCGAGGCGGCGGACGCCTACCCCGACCCGACCGAGGCCGAGCGCGCCGTCGCGCGCAGGCACGGACGATCGCCGGAGGACGTCCTCGGCACCGCCGGCGCCGCGGAGGCGTTCACCCTCGTCGCGAGGATGCAGGCGTGGTGGCACCCGGTCGTCGTGCACCCGCAGTTCACCGAGCCCGAGGTCGCCCTCCGCACCGCCGGCCACACGCCGGGCCAGGTCGTCCTGACGCCCGAGGACGGCTTCCGGCTGAGGACCGAGGAGGTCCCCGACGACGCCGACCTCGTGATCATCGGCAACCCGACCAACCCGACCGGCGTACGACATCCGGCTGAGGCGATCAGACGGCTCACGAAGCCAGGAAGGCTGGTCGTCGTCGACGAGGCCTTCCTCGACGACGACGTCGAGACCCTGGCTGACGGGAGGCACCCGGGGGTCGTGGTGCTGCGCAGCCTCACCAAGGTCTGGTCGATCCCCGGCATCCGGGCCGGATACCTCCTCGGGGAGCCCGAGACAGTGGCACGGCTGAGGGATCTCCAGACGCCGTGGTCCGTCTCCGCCCCCGCCATCGCCGCCCTCGTCGCCACCAGCACCGAACAGGCGCGAGAGGTCGCCCGGAGCAGGGCGCGCGAGCTGGACGACAGACGGCGGCACCTGGAGGACGGACTGCGCGAGCTCGGCATCGAGACCGTCCCCAGCACCGCGCCGTACGTCCTCGCCCGCACCGGCGAAGGAGCGCGGGAAGCCCTGCGGGGCTTGGGTTTCGCGGTCCGGAGGGGCGACACGTTCCCCGGGCTGGACGACGGGTGGGTCCGGATCTCGGCCCGACGGAAGTCGGTGACCGACGACCTCCTGGGTGCGCTACGCTCGCTCCACCCAGTCCCGAGGAAGCCGGTGGGAATCCGGCACAGTGGCGCTACTGTGACATCGCTCTGAGCACCAGAGAGCGGTGAAGTCAGACCCGACGGACTGGAAGTCACTCCCCATCAACCCGGGACGCTTTCATCCCGAAGGAGGAACCATGGCCCACGCCATCGCCACCCCTGTCGCCGCTCCCTCCGAGCTGGCCATCCCCGTCCGGGAGCTCGCTCCCTGGCTCGTCCTCGGCGCGCTGTTCGCCCTGACCGTGCTGGTGCTCGTCAGCTCGGTCCAGGGCGCGATCACCATCCCCGAGGGCACCGCGATCCACGAGTGGGTCCACGACGGCCGGCACCTGCTCGGCTTCCCCTGCCACTGATGGGGACGAGGACCTTCCTGGTCCACGGTCTCCTCGCCGGTCTGCTCGCCGGTGTCGCTGCGTTCGTCGTGGCCTACACCGTCGGCGAGCCGCAGGTCGACCGTGCCATCGCCCTCGAGGAGGCTGCCGGCGCCCCGGCCTCCGACGGGCACGACCACACGCACGCCGACTCCCACTCCGATGAGGAGGCCGGACACTCCCACGGCGACGAAGCCGTCGTCTCCCGCACCACCCAGTCCACCCTCGGCCTGGCCACCGGCACGCTCGCCCTCGGCGTCGTGCTCGGCGGCTTCACCGGGCTGCTCGCCGCCGTCGGCCTCGGCCGGCTCGGCGGGCTCCGCCCGGCCGGCAGCACCGCGCTCGTCGCGCTGCTGGCCGCGGTGTCGTTCAGCGTGGTGCCGTTCCTGAAGTACCCCGCCACCCCACCCGCCGTGGGCTCCGGCGAGACGATCGACACCCGCACGGCGGTCTACTTCGGCTTCCTCGCGGTGTCGGTGGTCGGCGTCCTCGCCGCCGTCGCCATCGCGCGCCGGGGCGCCCGCCGGTGGAGCGGGGTGCCGAGCGTCCTCGCCGGCGCAGCGACGTACGTCGTCGTGGTCACGATCGCCGCGGTCGCCTTCCCGAAGATCGACGAGCTCGGCGACTTCCCGGCCAGCATCCTGTGGGACTTCCGCGTCGCGTCGCTGCTCACGCTGCTCGCGATGTGGGTCGTCATCGGAGCGGCGCTGACCGCGCTCGTCGACCGCAGCTGGCGCACCGCCAGCGCGGTCGAGGCGAGACGGGAGCTGGCCGCATCGCTGTGACGGTTGCGCTGGTTGAGCAGCGAGCGCCAGCGAGCGTGTCGAAACCAAGCACACACCAGATGACGCGAGCGCTGGGCATCGTGCTCGGCCACCTCGCCGACAGACACTTCGGCGACCCGCGGCGGTGGCACCCCGTCGCCGGCTTCGGCCGCACCGCTGCAGCGCTCGAGAAGACGACGTACGCCGACTCGCGCAGGCGCGGCGTCGTCCACCTGGCCCTCCTGGCCGGGGCCGCCACGGGGGGCGGTCTCGGCCTGGAGCTGCGCACGCGCCGCCACCCGGCCGCGCACACCTTCGTCACGGCGGCCGCCACGTGGACCGTCCTCGGCGGCACCTCGCTCGCCCGCGAGGCGACGGCCGTCCACGGCCTGCTGGCGAACGACGACCTCCCGGGCGCCCGCCAGCGGCTCACCCACCTCGTCGGCCGCGACACCTCCCTCCTCTCCGAGGACGAGGTCGGGCGGGCGGTGGTCGAGTCGGTCGCGGAGAACACCTCCGACGCCGTCGTCGCGCCGCTCGTCTGGGGCGCCGCCCTCGGGATGCCCGGCCTGCTCGGCCACCGTGCGGTCAACACCCTCGACGCGATGGTCGGCCACCGCGGCGCGCGCTACGGCCGGTTCGGCTGGTCGTCCGCCCGCTTCGACGACCTGCTCAACCTGCCCGGCGCCCGGCTCAGCGGACTGCTCGCGGCCGCCCTCGCGCCGACGGTCGGCGGCCGACCCCGCGACGCGATCCGTGCGTGGGCGCGCGACGCCCGCCGTCACCCCAGCCCCAACGCCGGGGTCGTCGAGGCCGCCTTCGCCGGTGCGCTCGGCGTACGCCTCGGGGGGCGCAACCGCTACGCCCACGGGGTCGAGGACCGGGTCCGCCTCGGCGAAGGGCCTCCCCCGACCCGTGACGACATCGACCGCGCGGTCCGGCTCGCGCGGCACGTCGGGACCGG
>CAZDAO010000435.1:0-3765 GCA_964503015.1 uncultured Nocardioides sp.
GTGAGCCGATCACCTTCGGCGCCTCGCTGGAGGACGGCCGGGGCGCGAAGGCGCTGGTGGGCGACGGGGCGACCGGTGGGGTGAAGGTCGTCGCGACCGCCGACGTCGACGCAGCCGACGTGCTGGTCCACGACGCGCACCGCCCCGACCCGACGATGGCCTTCGCGATCTCGCGGCTCACCGACTCGGGCTACCTCAACACCTCGCCGATCGGCATCTTCCGCCAGGTCGAGCGCACGACGTACGACGACGCGGCGCGCGAGCAGGTCGCGACGGCCACCGGCAGCGCCGACGGGTCCGGAAATGAGGCCACCGCCGACCGCGCCGCACGGCTGGCGGCGCTCATCGGCGGTGGCGACACGTGGACGATCGCGTGACGATCGCCTGACTCAGTCGAAGTAGAGGGTCCAGACGGTGCCCTTGGTGTTGCCGTAGCCGTTGGAGTGGTCGACCTTCGAACGCCACTTCCAGCGACCCTTCTCGGGGGCGTAGATGCGGGTCTTGAAGACGCCCTCGTCGTTGGTCTTCACCTTCTTGACGGTCTTCCACTTGCAGGAGCCGCACTTCTTCTTGAGGATCTTCACCTTCTGGTTGGCGTAGGGCAGGAGCGTGCCGTCGATCTGCGGCTCGCTGACGGTGCCCTTGAGCTTGAAGGCGTTGTAGCTGACCTGGTGGTCCCTCGGCGACTTCTCCTCGATGATGCGCTTGGGTGCTGACCCGGCACTGGCCCCCGCGCTGAGCGCACCGGTGACGAGCAGAGCAGCGACGAGTGCTGACAGGACGGCGCGGAACATCCGCATGTGGAACTCCCCCTCGAGACGTGTTGAGCAGATCTGACCGAGGTCCCGGCGGCGGGACCAGCCCCATGGTAGGCGACGGGCCACCCCTAGACTTCGCGAGTGCCAGATAGCCGTCGTGGTCTCGTCCTGGGCGCCCTGGCCTACACCCTGTGGGGCGTCTTCCCGCTCTACTGGACGGTGCTCGAGCCGGCGGGTGCGATCGAGCTGCTGGCCCACCGGATCATCTGGTCAGTCGTGACGATGCTCGCGATCCTCGTGCTCTGGCGACGCGTCGGCCAGTTCACGGCGCTGCTGCGCGACCGCCGCAAGGTGCTCATCATCGCCGTGGCCGCCGTGGTGATCACCCTCAACTGGGGCGGCTACATCTGGGGCGTGAACAACGGGCGGGTCGTGGAGACCTCGCTCGGCTACTTCATCAACCCGCTCGTCACCGTGCTGATGGGCGTGCTGATCCTCGGCGAGCGGCTGCGCCGCCTCCAGTGGATCGCCATGGGCATCGCCTTCGTCGCGGTCGTGGTCCTCACCGTGGACTACGGCCGGCCGCCCTGGATCGCGCTGCTGCTCGCCTTCTCCTTCGGCACCTACGGCCTGGCCAAGAAGCAGGCCGGGGTCGGGGCGGTGGAGAGCATCACGCTGGAGACCCTGCTGATCGCGCCGTTCGCCGCGGCGTACGTCGCCTGGCTGGTGTCGACCGGCGAGTCGAACTTCGGCAGCCACGGGACCGGGCACGCACTGCTCTTCACGACGACCGGCATCATCACGGCGGTGCCGCTGATGCTCTTCGGCGCTGCCGCGATCCGCGTCTCGATGGTCTCGCTCGGGCTGCTGCAGTACCTCGCACCGACCATCCAGTTCGCCCTCGGCCTGCTGGTCTTCGACGAACCGATGCCCGCCAGCCGCTGGATCGGGTTCTCCCTCGTCTGGGTCGCCCTCGCGATCTTCACCGTCGAGGCGGTCAACCACCGTCGCCGCCAGCTGCGCCTCGTCGCCCACGCCAGCGCCGCCTGAGGCGTTCGGCTGGGAATCACACCGCGAGGACGTAGTCGATCGCCAGCCCGGGCACGGCGCGGTGCCTGACGGTCGCCACCGGGGGTGGTCGGGAGAGGTAGTGGTGGCCGGTCGGGGTCGTGGTCTCGACGGTCCCGTCCGGCCGGGGTCTGGACTGCCAGCCCGGCGCTTGTGTGGCGTAGTTGCAGGCCTCGCAGGCCCCTTGCCCGTTGCGACCGTCGGTCGCCCCGCCGTCGGCGTGGGGCCGGACGTGGTCTGTGTGGCGGATGGGCGCGTCGCACCAGGGAGTGCGGCAGACCTGGTCGCGCAGCTTGATGAACCGGCTGAGCCCGCCGCGGAAGAAGCGACCCCTGGCCTCCATGGCGACGAGCTCGCCCGTGGCAGGGCTGGCGTAGAGGCGGCGGAGCCACACCTCCTCGTCGCGGGTGCACGCACCGGCGACGATCTCCCTCGCCAGCTCGGCCGGGATCGGCCCGAAGTCCTCGAGGCGGGCCGGGTCGTCGCTCACGCCGAAGAGCGCGGCGTCGCTCATCACCAGTCCGAGCTCGACCCGCGGCGCCCTTGACGTGCGCTCGCCGGCGTCGGCGTCGGCGTCGGCGTCGACGCGCGACGCCAGGACCGACGCGACCAGCTCGTCGGCCATGACCTGACCGCGGGTGCGCCCGTCCCCCGCAGCGCGAGCACTGTCGGCGTTCTGGCGGAGCACGGCATAGGCCGCGATGGCGTCCTTCACCCGCAGCAGGGCGGAGAGGTGGGCCATCGTGTCGGGGGCGGGGCGCAGGGTCACGCGGCGCTCCGCCTCGGCCCTGCGACGGCGTCGGACGACGGAGGCCGCGTCGAGCCGGGCGGCCTCCTTGGCGCACGCCGGGGCGATCTCGCCGTCCCCCATCGCCTCCACCCGGTCGGCATCGGCGGCGACGCGCCGGTCGACCTCGAGCCGGTGCTCGAGGCTCAGGCACGCGGTCTCCCGCGCGATCAGGGTGGCCTTCCAACTCGGTGATCCGGCCCGTGCGCCACGCCGTCCAGGTGTGCGGCAGCTCCCTCGCCACCACAGCAGCCAGGCCGAGGTGGCGCTGCCCGCGGTGCGCCGACTCACGACGCGCGAGGCCGACCTGCTGGGCGACCCCCCGTCCCCTCCGCGCCGCCGGCACTCCCGCCGCTGCCTGCGCGGACCGCTGCGAGGCGTCGAGCTCACGGGCGAGCAGGGCCTGGGCGGCCGTCGCCACGCACGTCAGCTCCTCCGGCGCGCGGATGCCGTCGACCCGAGCGGCGTCGTCGAGCCCACTGGCCTGCTCGAGCGCGCCGCTCAGTGCGATCTCCACCCGCTGATGGTGGACGCGTCCAGGGCCCGCACGGCAGGGTTTGCCTGCGCGTTCGGGTCTCGGCCCTGGAGGTCGTCGATCATGTGTTCGACTGTAGGCGAGGGGTACGACACTAGGGATTGCCCAGGCCCGGCCGCGGGGGCGGGTACCCCCTTTCGACGCTGCCGGCGCACTTCGAACACCCGGACATGCCGACGAGCTTCCGTTCGCCGGCGCCGCTTGGCTTCGGACTTCACCGCATGCAGGGGCCTCGCTGGCGTCGATGGGCTAGCTCAGAGGCGGCGCTCGCACCGCACGCGACGCTCTGCGTCGCAGGTGTCGCGCCCGGCCCGGCCGTCGGTGGCGTCGCGGCCTCGGTTGCCCAGCAGGCGGTCGTTCCCCGGGCTGCCCTTGATCGTGTCGTGGCCCCGGCCGCCGTTCACGACCGCGCGGTACTTGCCGCACTTCGGGGTGCCCAGCTCGTCCCCGTTGCCGTACTCGGCGTTGGCGATGACGAGGTCCTTGCCGGGTCCGGCGTTCACCCACGCCTTGCACGTCACGACCGTGATCCGCTCGCCGCGATTGGTCCCGCGGATCCTCGCCGTCTTGGCGGACACCACGTAGTCCTCGAAGTTGCGGATGATGGTCGCGGCCAC
>CAZDAO010000436.1:0-3759 GCA_964503015.1 uncultured Nocardioides sp.
AGGTCGGGCTGGGTCGCCATCAGGTGGATCGCCGCGTCGGCGATGTAGATCGGCGAGTCGTACGCGGTGATCTCGCCGGCGTAGTCGGCGCCACCCTCCCACATCGCGTCCCACGTCGTGGGGGAGCTGACCCGGCGCGGCCTCGAGGCGGAACACCGGATGTGCCTGTTCACCGACCAGGCCAACCCCACCTCCAACAAGATCTACGCGGGTCTGGGCTACGAGCCGGTCGCCGACATGGCCGAGCACCTCGTCAGGGTCCCCACCAGGCCCTAGAGTCGGCCGATGCGGCGTACGACCCTGGCCCTCGCGCTCCTCCTGCTCGCCCTCGTCCTCCCGGTCGGCGCGGCGCCCGCGTGGGTGCCCGACCGAGGCGACGTCCGAGGCGACGTCCCAGGCGACGGCAGGGGAGAGGCGGCACCTCGCGTGCACCGGATCGGCGGCTGCCAGGTGTTCCCGGCCCGCAACCCGTGGAACCGGCGCATCGACCGCCGGCCGGTGTGGAGGTGGTCCGACGCCATCGTCGAACGGCAGCTCGCCGGCCACGACCTGCACCTCGACCTGGGCACGACCGAGGAGTACTACGGCATCCCGGTCAACGTGGTGCCGGCCGACCAGCCGCTGCTCCCGCTGCAGTTCGGCGTCGACGGCGAGGACTACGGCGACGAGAGCGACCGCGGTCCGGTGTTCGTCCCGGCCGACGCCGCCATCGAGGGCGGCAGCCGCGCCGAGCCCGACCCGCAGGAGGGCGACCGTCACGTGCTGGCGGTGCGCAGCGGCACCTGCGACCTCGTCGAGCTGTACGCCGCCGAGCGGGTGCGCGACGCCTCCGGCCGGGTGGTCGCGTGGCGAGCGGCGGCCGCGGCCCGCTGGGACCTGTCGTCGAACAAGCTGCGGCCGGCCGGCTGGACGTCGGCCGACGCCGCCGGGCTGCCGATCGCCCCCGGCCTGCTCTCCTACGAGGAGGCCGCCTCCGGACGGATCACGCACGCGCTGCGGTTCACGATGCCGAGCGCCCGCAACGCCTACACCTGGCCGGCCCGCCACTGCGGCCCGAGCGGCAACACGGCGCGCGACCTGCCGGCGTACGGCCTGCGCTTCCGGTTGCCGAGGTCGTTTCCGGCGAAGCGCTACACAGGGGTGGCGCGGACGATCGTGAAGGCGATGAAGAAGTACGGGCTCGTCTACGCCGACCAGGGCTCGGCGATGTACGTCACCGGCACCGCCGACCCGCGGTGGGAGGACGCCCTCGACCAGTTCCGCGCCCGCCCGCTCGACGGCCGGGCGCTCGAGGTGGTGAAGCCGTGGCGGCGGGTCGTCTCCTGCTGACCGGGGTCAATAGACTCGAGGGGCCATGACTGAGACCCCCCAGCCCGACGCGGCCGGCCCGCGCCTCGCCGAGACCTTCGACGAGGTCGAGGACGCCCTCCTCTCGCGCTGGCCCGAGACCAAGCTCGAGCCCAGCCTGGACCGGATCGAGGCGTTCACCGAGCTGCTCGGGCAGCCGCAGAGCTCGTTCCGGTCGATCCACCTGACCGGCACCAACGGCAAGACCAGCACCAGCCGGATGATCGAGACCCTGCTGCGGGCCCTCGACCTGCGCACCGGGCGCTTCACCTCGCCGCACCTGGAGCGGATGAGCGAGCGGATCAGCATCGACGGGGAGCCGCTGGACGACGAGGCCTTCGTCCGCGCCTTCAACGACGTCGCCCCCTACACCCACCTCGTCGACGCCGAGCAGGACCACCCGCTCAGCTTCTTCGAGACCATCGTCGGCATGGCCTACGCCGCCTTCGCCGACGCGCCGGTCGACGTGGCCGTGGTCGAGGTCGGCATGGGGGGCAGCTGGGACGCCACCAACGTGATCGACGCGGACGTCGCGGTCGTGCTGCCGGTCGCGGTCGACCACGCAAAGTACCTCGGCGACGACCCCGCGACGATCGCGGTCGAGAAGGCCGGGATCATCAAGCCCGGCAGCGTCGCCGTGCTCGCCGAGCAGACCCCCGAGGTCGCGGCCGTCCTGCTGGAGCGAGCGTCCGAGGTCGGCGCGACCGTCGCGCGCGAGGGCGTCGAGTTCGGCGTGGTCTCCCGCACGCCCGCGGTCGGCGGACAGGTCGTCACCCTCCAGGGGCTGCGCGCGACGTACGACGACGTGTTCCTCCCGCTCTACGGCGCCCACCAGGCGCAGAACGCCGCCGTCGCCCTCGCCGCCGTCGAGGCGTTCGGCAGCGGTGAGCTCGACGCCGACCTGGTGCGGGCGGCGTTCGCCGAGGTCACCTCGCCCGGCCGGCTCGAGATCATCCGCCGCAGCCCGACGATCGTGCTCGACGCGGCCCACAACCCCCACGGCGCCGAGGCGGCCGCCGCCGCGCTGGAGGACTCCTTCTCCTTCAGCCCTCTGGTCGGGGTGATGGGCGTGATGGAGGACAAGGACCACGAGGGCCTCCTGGTCGCCTTCGAGCCGCACCTCAGCCACCTGGTGTGCACGCAGAACTCCACGCCCCGGTCGATGTCGGCCGCCGCCCTCGGCCGCGCCGCCGCGGACGTGTTCGGCGAGGACCGCGTGTCGGTCGTCCCCGACCTCGCCGACGCCATCGACCGGGCCGCCACGCTCGCCGAGGCCGGCGAGGCGATCGACGTCTCGATCGGCGCCGGCGCCGTCCTGGTGACCGGGTCCGTGGTCACGGTCGGCGAGGCGCGCGCGCTGCTCAAGGGCCGCCGATGAGCGACGGCACCCCCGAGCGGATCACCGGGCAGCACGCCCCGACCAACACGGAGCGCTCGCCCCGGCGCGGCATGTGCGCGGCCGTGCTGAGCCTCCAGGCGATCACCCTCGGCCTCACCACGCCGGTGATGATCACCATCGCCGACGTCGCCACCGGCACCGCGCTCGCGGTGGGCCTGGGCCTGGCCGTGGTCTGCCTGCTGCTCGCCGGCATGCTGCGGGCCGAGTGGGCCTACCTCGCCGGGTACGCCGTCCAGGTGGCCGCGATCACCCTCGGCTTCGTCATCCCGGTCATGTTCGCGCTGGGAGCGATCTTCGCCGCGCTCTGGGCCGCCGCCGACCTGCTCGGCCGCAAGATCGAGCGCGAACGGGCCGAGGCGTGGGCAGCGTGGCGGGCGGAGCAGGCCCAGCAGGACTGACCGCGCCCTCCGCTGGCTAGGCTGCAGCCCATGACCGACGTCCAGCGCTCCCTCGTCCTCGTCAAGCCCGACGGCGTACGCCGCGGCCTCTCGGGCGAGGTCCTCCGCCGGATCGAGGCCAAGGGCTACACGCTCGTGGCCGTCGAGCTGCGTGAGGCGACGACCGAGATCCTTGCCGCCCACTACGCCGAGCACGAGGGCAAGCCGTTCTACGGCCCGCTCGTGGAGTTCATGCTCTCGGGCCCGGTGCTCGCCGTCGTGGTCGAGGGCCAGCGCTGCATCGAGGGCTTCCGCTCCCTCGCCGGCGCCACCGACCCGACCGTCGCCGCCCCCGGCACCATCCGCGGCGACCTCGGTCGCGACTGGGGCGTGGCGGTCCAGCAGAACATCGTGCACGGCTCGGACTCCGAGGAGTCCGCCGCTCGCGAGATCGGCATCTGGTTCCCCGAGCTCAGCGCGTAGCCCACGCGCTCGCTCGTGCGCTACGCGCTGAGCGAGGCATCTTCCACCCCCGCCCGTGCGACCCCGGCATCGGCCGCGGCGAGCTCGCTGGCGTCGTACGACTTGTCAGGCTCTCGCTGAACTTGTCAGGCCGTGCACGGGCCGACAAGTTCA
>CAZDAO010000437.1:0-3755 GCA_964503015.1 uncultured Nocardioides sp.
GCATGCGCGACCGCGTGGAGCTGACGCGGTACGCCATCCGGGCCGGGCTGATCGAACCCTGACGCGACGCCCGACCGCGCACGTGCGGCGGTTCCGGCCCCCACGAACGGCCGCCGGGGGTCAGGACCGCCGCACGTGCGGCCGAGCGGTCAGGCGGGGTACGCCACCGCGACGTCGAGGGCCCAGGTGACGCCGAAACGATCGCGCAGCATGCCGTAGAGCGGCGCCCAGGCCGAGGGACCGAGGTCCTGCAGGACCGTGGCCCCCTCGGCCAGCCCCGACCAGAGGGCCGACACCTCGTCGGCGTCGTCGCCGCGCAGCGAGACGAAGAACGGGATGGTGCCGGGGTCGAAGGCCGTCGCGGCCGGGACGTCGTACGCCATCACGCGCACGCCGCTGGGGGCGACGACCTGGCCCCACATGACCTGGTCGGCCTCGGCCGGGTCCTGCACGGCGTGGGCGTCGGCGTAGGTGACGACGACGAGCTCGCCGCCGAGGGCGTCGCGGTAGAACGTGAGCGCCTCACGGGCGCGGCCGCGGAAGTTGAGGTGCGGGGCGACGTCGACGGTCATGGTGGTTCCTCTCGGTGCGGCCGGTGGTTCCGGCCGATGACGCCACCTTGTCGGCAGAACAGGACCGTTCCTGTCCGCTACTTCCGGCAGGATGGGCAGATGCCCGACACCAGCGCCGGTCCCACCGGGCGACTCCTCGCGCTCCTGTCGCTGCTGCAGGCACGCCGACAATGGCCGGGCGCCGTGCTCGCCGGGCGGCTCGAGGTCACGGAGCGGACGGTGCGTCGCGACGTCGGCCGGCTGCGCGCGCTCGGCTACCGGGTCGCGGCCGTGAAGGGGCCCGACGGGGGCTACCGTCTGGAGCCGGGCAGCGAGCTGCCGCCGCTGCTCTTCGACGAGGAGCAGGCGGTCGCGCTGGCCGTGGCGCTGCGCCTCGCGGCGGACCTGGACGACGGGGTGGCGGCGGGGGCCGCTCGCGCACTCGCGACGGTCCGGCAGGTGCTGCCGAGCCGGGTCCGGCACCGCGTGGACGCCGTCGCGGTCACCGGGCTCGACCGTGGCCCGCATGTCGACCCGACGGCCCTCGTGGCGGTGAGCGAGGCGATCCGGCGGTGCGAGGTGCTGCGCTTCGACTACGGCGACGTGGCGGACGGTCCGGCCCGCCGGACCGAGGCTCGGCACCTGGTCCGGCGGCACTCGCGGTGGTACGTCGTCGGCTGGGACCTCGACCGCGATGACTGGCGCACCTACCGGCTGGACCGGATGCGGCTGCGCACCCCGCACGGGCCGCGCTTCACCCCGCGCACCCTCCCCGCCCCCGACGTCGCCACCTTCGTCGCCGCGCGCTTCAAGGGCTCGACCGGCGAGGACGCGTGGCCGTGCCGGGGATCGGCTGTGCTCCGCTCCCCCGCCCACGCGGTTGCGCCGTTCGTCGGCGACGGAGAGGTGGAGGACCTGGCCGACGGGACCTGCCGGATCAGGCTCGGCGCCTGGTCGTGGCCCGCGCTGGCAGCCGCGCTGGCGCGCTTCGATGCCGACCTCGAGCAGGTGCAGCCCGCCGAGCTCGCTGCGGCGTGCCGGCTGCTCGCCACCCGACTCGGCGCGGCCGGGTCATGACGCGGGCAGGTTCCACCAGGTGTCGAGACGGGCGACCGCGGGCGTCGTACGTCCTTCGCGGAGCACGCGCGCGAGCCGCAGGAGGTACGCCGCGATGCCGGCGGTCCCCTGCATCCAGCCGACGCCGGGCGGGAGGAGCGGGTCCTCGTTGCGGTGCTCCGTGAAGCGCCAGCAGGCGCCCTCGCCGTCCACGATCGCCCGCTCCACGAGGGCGTCGCCCAGCACCTGCGCGAAGGCGAGGTCGTCGTCGACCCCGCGTCGCTGCCAGGCGTCGAGGAAGACGTCGCCGACCCCGGCGGTGCCGCAGCAGCGGCCGTCGTTGTCCCAGAAGCCCGGCCGCAGCCGCTCGGGGACGCCGGACGTGCGGATGCTGTGCAGGCAGCGCCGCTGCCACCGGGCGGGGCTCTCCCCCGCCACCTCCCGCACGCCCGCGTGCTCGAGCGCCGTGAAGAGCAGCGAGGTGCCGGTCGGCCCGTGGCACCAGCTGTAGGTGACCTCGTCCGTGTCGGGCTCCGCGGGGATGACGTGCGGCACCACGAAGCCGCCGTCGCTCGTGTCCCCGAGCGTGACCAGGTGCTCGGCCCCGCTGCGGGCGGCGTCCACGAGGTCCGGTCTCCCCAGCTCCGACCCCGCGACCGCGAGCGCCGCGGCGATCCCGGCGAGCCCGTGCGACCAGTTGGGCATCTCCATCTCGCCGCGCTCGGCGCGCACCTGCTCGGTGAACCGGTGTGGCACGAAGGGCCAGTTCGTGCCTGCCTCGGTGGGCTCGGCCTCGGCGAGCAGCAGGTCGGCGGTGCGGTGGGCCAGCTCGGTGGCCCCGGGCGTGCCGTGCCGGTGCGCCCACACGGCGCCGAGGAGGTTGCCCGCCGTGCCCAGCGTGGCGTCGTTGATGCGGGTGTGCTCGGCGAAGCGCGGCGGCGTCATCCAGGGCTGGTCCCAGCCGTCGTCCGTGGCGAGCGCGGCCAACCGGGCGATCGCCTCGTCGGACCCGTCGGCGTCGAGCGCGGACAGCACGCCGAGGTCGCTGACCAGGCCGTCGAAGTAGGAGTAGGTCGTGGTCGTCGCCAGACGGCTCCGGATGCGGGCGGTGATCCCGGCGGCGAGCCGCTGCTCCTCGTCGGTCCATGGCCGCGCCTCGCGCACCTCCGCCAGCACGTGGGCGAGCCCGCCGATCCCGCTGTGCATGCCGTCGCGCTCCTCGGGCGGACCTCCGTCGTGCGGCAGGGACTCGGGGATCCACGGCCCGTCGTCGTCCCACCGGACCTGGTCGAGCACCCAGCGCCACGCCGCCTCGCCGAGGTAGGCGTAGGTCTCAGGAGTCGTCATGGGCGCGATCATGGCAGGACCCGGTCCCGGGTTTCCTGTCCTTTGTCGCGACGCCGACAGAGCGTCACACGTGGCCGCGGAGCAGCGCGTCGAGCACCCGCGTGCCCACGGGCAGTCCGTGGTCGTCGTAGTAGGCGAACATCGCCGACAACCAGGGGTGGGTGCCCGGGTCGGCCACCTGTCGGACCTCGACGCCGGCCTCCGCGGCGAGCTCGCGCACGGTGGCGACGCGGGTGGCGAGCTCGTACGTCGCCCCGCTGTGACCCGGCTCGGTGAGCACGAACGCGGCGGCCCGGCCGAGGTCGGCGAGGTCGAGGAAGCCGAACGGGGCGTCGGGCGAGTACGGCACGTCGAGCGGACCGGAGAGGTCGAGGTTCTGCAGGTACGCCCCCGGCTGGAGGATCGTCCAGACGAGGCCGCTGCGACGGACCAGGTCCTCGCTGACGGCCTTGCCGACGTGGTGCGGCATCGCGGGCGCGTAGGGCGAGGCGACCGAGTGGTAGACCACGCGGCCCACGCCCGCGGCGGCCAGCGCGTCGAGGGCCGCGGCGACGTAGGACGGCTCGTCGGGGTGCAGGTTGGGCGCGATGAGGTAGGCCGCGTCGCAGCCGGTCACCGCTGCCGCCAGGTCGGACCAGTCGGCCCGACCCAGCGGCAGCGTCCCCACGTCGAGGGCGGTCAGCGCGTCACGGACGGCCCGGCCGGTCTTGCCGTGCCCGCCGAGGACCGCGACGCGCCCCACTGTCATGAGCGCACTCAGATCCGGTCGACCTCGGCGAAGGCCGCGCCGTCGGCGAGGGA
>CAZDAO010000438.1:0-3748 GCA_964503015.1 uncultured Nocardioides sp.
GCGGATCCCCGCGTTCAAGCTGATGCGGAGCGCTGCGGCGTACTGGCGCGGTGACGAGAAGAACAAGCAGCTCCAGCGCATCTACGGCACCGCCTGGGAGTCCAAGGAGGCCCTCGAGGAGCACCTCCACCGCATCGAGGAGGCCGAGCGCCGCGACCACCGCAAGCTCGGGCGCGAGCTCGACCTGTTCTCCTTTCCCGACGAGATCGGGTCGGGCATGGCCGTCTTCCACCCCAGGGGTGGCGTGATCAAGCGGGAGATGGAGGACTACGTCCGCCGCCGGCACCTCGAGGAGGGCTTCGACTACGTCGGCACCCCCCACATCAGCAAGGACGGCCTGTTCCACACCTCCGGGCACCTGCCCTACTACGCGGACACCATGTTCCCGCCGATGGAGATGGAGCACGCCGAGTACCGCCTCAAGGCGATGAACTGCCCGATGCACAACCTCATCTACCGCTCGCGCCAGCGCTCCTACCGTGAGCTCCCGCTGCGGTTCTTCGAGTTCGGGTCGGTCTACCGCTACGAGAAGTCCGGCGTCGTGCACGGCCTGACCCGCGTGCGTGCGATGACCCAGGACGACTCGCACTCCTACGTCACCCCGGAGCAGGCCCCGGCCGAGGTCGAGCACCTGCTCACCTTCGTCACCGGGCTGCTGCGCGACTTCGGCCTCGACGACTACTACTTCGAGCTGTCGACCCGCGACGACTCGAAGCCCGACAAGTTCATCGGCTCCGACGACCAGTGGGAGACCGCGACCTCGGTGCTCGAAACCGCCGCGCGCAAGTTCGGCGTCGACCTCGTGCCCGACCCGGGCGGCGCGGCGTTCTACGGACCCAAGATCTCCGTCCAGGCCAAGGACGCGATCGGTCGGACCTGGCAGATGTCGACCATCCAGTACGACTTCAACCAGCCGGCCGCCGACCGCTTCGACCTGGAGTACGTCGCCGCCGACGGGTCCCGTCAGCAGCCGGTGATGATCCACTCCGCCAAGTTCGGCTCCATCGAGCGGTTCATCGGCGTCCTGGTCGAGCACTACGCCGGCGCGTTCCCGCCCTGGCTGGCCCCTGTCCAGGTCCAGGGGATCCCCATCGCCGAGCGCCACAACGACTACCTCTTCGACATCGCGAGGCAGATGAAGGCGCAGGGGCTGCGCGTCGAGGTCGACGACTCCGACGACCGGATGCAGAAGAAGATCCGCAACGCGCAGCTGCAGAAGGTGCCGTTCATGTTGATCGCCGGCGACGACGACGTCGAGAAGGGTGCGGTGAGCTTCCGCTACCGCGACGG
Source organism: uncultured Nocardioides sp. (assembly GCA_964503015.1). GTDB lineage: Bacteria > Actinomycetota > Actinomycetes > Propionibacteriales > Nocardioidaceae > Nocardioides. The sequence goes on from CAZDAO010000438.1 coordinate 1,291, forward strand.
GCGCCAGGACAACGGCGTGCCGCTGGCGGAGGCCGTCGAGAGGGTCGCGGGTGCGGTGGCGTCGCGCGAACAGGTCTGAGCTGCCGGAGGTCGGCACCGAGGTCACCTACGAATGGCCCGAGGGCGGGGGAGCGCCGTTCGACGAGTCGGACGGCCGCACCCGATGGGTGCTGGTCGCGGGCAGCAGGTTCGGACGCACGTGGTCGGCTGGTGACCGACGCGACTTCGGCAGCTGGGCGCCGGGCTTCGAGCGGCGGGTGCCGATGGGCTACAAGGTGATCCAGCTCGCCGAGCGGCTGGCTGTCGTGGAAGAGGGTCGTGTGCTGCGCGAGTGGCCGGAGACGGGGCTGACCGCGAGCGGCCACCCGCCCGTGCCTCCTGTCGCGGACCCCTACCAGCACCACGTGCCGGGATGGGATTCCCGCGGGACCTACGCTGCCCTCGACGGCAACGGCGGTGAGCGCGGGCTGGACGGCCGGTGGGTCAGCCACCAGCACGACTCGTACGCCGCCGCGCTCGCCGAGGCGCTCACCATGGCAGACCGCCGGGCGCTGGTCGTCCGGCTGCTGGAGACGAAGGACTGGCACTGATCAGCGAAGCCGCCCGCCGCCCGATCGTCGACCTCACCGACGATCAGGCCCGCCGCGCGCTGCCCCTGAAGTGGGGCGTGCCCGACGACGTCATCCCCGCCTGGGTCGCCGAGATGGACTACGCGGTCGACCCGGTCGTGCTCGGCGCGGTGCAGCAGGCGCTGGCCGACGGGATCACCGGCTACCCGGTCGACCGCGACGAGGGTCTCGCGACGTCGTACGCCTCGTGGGCGAGGCGCCACTTCGGCTGGGCGCCCGACCCGGAGGCCGTGCACGCGGTGGTCGACGTGACGGCCGGGGTGCGGCTCGCGATCGACGTGCTCAGCGGTCCCGGCGGCGTGGTGTTCCCGACGCCCGGCTACAACGCGCAGCACGGCCTGGCCCGGGTGACCGGCCGCGCCGAGCACCTGCTGGAGGTGCCCACCTCCGCCGAGCGGTGCGAGATCGACCTCGACGCGCTCGACCGGCTCCTCGCCCAGGGTGCGCAGACGCTGCTGCTCACCCAGCCGCACAACCCGTGGGGCCGGGTGTTCACGCGTGCGGAGCTGGAGGGGATCCGCGACGTGGTGGTCGCGCACGGCGCGCGCGTGGTCAGCGACGAGATCCACGCCCCGCTGGTGCTGCCCGGCGCCGAGCACGTGTCGTACCTCGCGATCGACGGCACCAATGACCATGCCGTCGCCGTGGTGGCCGCGTCGAAGGCTTTCAACACCGCCGGCCTGCGCTGTGCACAGCTCGTGGTCCCCTCGGCCGCCGACCGGGTGCGCCTCGCCGCCGAGCCGATGTCGCGCAACGACTCCTGGTCGCCCCTCGGCGTGGTCGCCGCCCGCGCCGCTTACGACCACGGCGACGCTTGGCTGGCCTCGCTCGTCGAACGGCTCGACCAGCAGCGCACCCTCCTCAGCGAGCTGCTCGCCGCCCACCTGCCCGAGGTGCGCATGCGCCCGCTGGAGGCGACGTACCTCGCCTGGCTCGACGCCTCCGCCTACGGCTACGACGACGCCGCTGCCGTCGCGTTGGCTCGAGGACGGGTCAAGGTGAGCCCCGGCGCCTCCTACGCCCCGGGCACCGCCGGCCAGGTCCGCCTCAACATCGCCACCTCCCCCGACCGCCTCACCGAGATCGTCGAGCGCCTGGCCAGGGCCTGGCGCTAGGTCTCGCCCCGGAACCAGAGCCACCCGACCGACATCACGGCACCTACACTCCGGACGTGCCTCGCATGACCGTCAAGCTCCTGCTCGTGGACGAACGCGATCGCGTGCTCCTGATTCGCTCGGCGGCCCTCGGCGCGGGGGCGCCGTGCTGGTATCCAGTCGGTGGAGGAGTCGAGGTGGGCGAGTCCCTGCAGCAAGCGGCCGTCCGCGAGGCGTACGAGGAAACCGGCCTGTCGACACTGCCGGCTGGCGCGCCCGTGTGGACGCGCCAGCACACGTACGACTACGACGGCCGAACCGTTGACGTCCACGAGGACTGGCTCCTCCACAGAGTGAAGCACTTCGAGCCGATGCCCGCGGGGCTGAGCGAGTCTGAGGCCAGGAACATCACGGGGTTCCGGTGGTGGGGAGCCGAAGAGCTGTCGCAGACGACCGACACCGTCTTTCCCCCACGGCTGGGACAGCTCCTCTCCGCGCTCGTGCGAGATGGGCTCCCGCGCGATCCGGTCGACATCACCGAACCGTCCTCGATCTCGCCCTCCAGCGAGCAGTAGTCGAGCTGGCGGCTCGTCCACGGACCATCCGGACATGCCGAAGTGCGCCCCGATCGCGCACCACGTGTGGGCGTGGGACGCAGCTAGTCGGACGAGTGCCCCTGCCCCTCGTGGAGCTCTGCCGACGGGTCGTTGTCAGGACCGAAGCCGAGCGAGTTGA
>CAZDAO010000439.1:0-3740 GCA_964503015.1 uncultured Nocardioides sp.
ACTCCCTCGGGCTCACCGAGGCCCAGCCGGAGAACAACGTGCAGCGCATCGTGCTGGAGATGCTCGGGGTGACCCTGTCAAAGGACGCCCGCGCCCGCGCGGTGCAGCTGCCCGCGTGGAACGAGGCCCTCGGCCTGCCGCGGCCGTGGGACCAGCAGTGGTCGCTGCGCTTCCAGCAGGTGCTCGCGTTCGAGTCCGACCTGCTCGAGTACGACGACATCTTCGACGGCAGCCACGTGATCGAGGCCAAGGTGGCCGAGCTCGTCGAGGGCGCGAAGGCCGAGATCGACCGGGTGCAGGCGATGGGTGGCGCGATCGCCGCCGTCGAGTCCGGCTACATGAAGCAGAACCTCGTCTCCGCCCACGCCGCGCGCCGCGCCCGCATCGAGTCCGGCGAGGAGGTCATCGTCGGGGTCAACCGGTTCGAGACGACCGAGCCCTCGCCGCTGACCGCCGACCTCGACGCAGCCATCCAGACCGCCGACCCCGAGGCCGAGCGCGCGGCGCTGGCCAGCCTGGAGGCGTGGAAGGCCCAGCGCGACGAGGCGGAGGTCGCCGAGGCGCTGCGCGCTCTCGCCGAGGCCGCGAAGACCGACGCCAACCTCATGCGACCGACCCTCGCGGCCGCCCGCGCCGGCGCGACCACGGGGGAGTGGGCCGGCACGCTGCGCGAGGTCTTCGGCGAGTTCCGCGCGCCCACGGGTGTCTCCGGTGCCGTCGGCGTCGCCGAGGCCGGCGCCGACCTGAGCGCGGTGCGCGAACGCGTCAGGGCGACGGGAGAGGAGCTGGGCGGCCGCCTGCGCGTCCTCGTCGGCAAGCCCGGGCTCGACGGGCACTCCAACGGCGCCGAGCAGGTCGCCGTCCGGGCCCGCGACGCGGGCTTCGAGGTCATCTACCAGGGCATCCGCCTCACCCCCGAGCAGATCGTCGCCGCGGCCGTCGCCGAGGACGTGCACCTCGTCGGCCTGTCGATCCTGTCCGGGTCGCACATGGAGCTGGTGCCCGACGTCCTCGACGGGCTGGAGGCCGCCGGCCTGGGCGACCTGCCGGTGATCGTCGGCGGCATCATCCCCGCCTCGGACGCCAAGGCGCTGGTCGAGCGCGGCGTCGCCGCCGTCTACACGCCCAAGGACTTCGGCCTCACCGAGATCATGGACGGCTTCGTCGACGTGATCCGCAAGGCCAACGGCCTGGACTGAGACACACCGGCCCGGCTGGCACACTGCACCCCATGCGACGCGTGATCGTGGTGGGTGCCGGCGTGGTCGGGCTGACCTGCGCCGTGCGACTGCTGGAGGACGGCCATCGCGTCGACGTCGTGGCACGGGACCTGCCGCTGGAGACCACCTCGGCGGTGGCAGCGGCGCTCTGGTACCCGTTCCGGGCCCTGCCCCAGGGCCGCGTCACGAGCTGGGCCCGGACGTCTTACGCCGTCTTCGAGGCGCTGGCCGCCGAGGAGGGCAGCGGCGTGCGGATGCTGACCGGCACGGAGGTGCTGCGCGAGCACCAGCCAGACCCGTGGTGGCGCTCGGCGGTGCCGTCGCTGGACCGCGAGACCGCGCTGCCGCCGGGGTACGCGGACGGCTGGACGTTCGTCAGCCCCGTGGTCGACATGCCGGTCCACCTCCGCTGGCTCGTCGCGCGGATCGAGGAGCTCGGCGGCTCCCTGACGCGGATGAACCTCTCCGCCCTGCCCGCCGACGACGGCGTCCTCGTCGTCAACGCGACCGGCCTCGGCGCGCGCCACTTCGGCGCCGACCCGTCGGTCCACCCGGTCCGCGGGCAGGTGGTCGTGGTCGAGCAGGTCGGCCTGGACCGGTGGACCCTGGACGGCGAGGGGCTGACGTATGTCGTCCCCCGCGCCGGGGAGATCGTCGTCGGGGGGACCGATGTGGAGGACGAGTGGAGCCGTACGCCCGACCCGGCCGTCGCCGAGCAGGTGCTGCACCGCGCCACGGCGCTCGTCCCCGAGCTCGAGGGGGCGCGGGCGCTGCGCCACAAGGTCGGGCTGCGCCCGGGCCGGCCGGAGGTGCGGCTCGAGCGCGTCGGCCACGTGGTCCACTGCTACGGCCACGGCGGCGCAGGGGTCACGTTCTCGTGGGGCTGTGCCGCCGACGTGGTGGGGCTGGCCGGTGACTGACCTCCAGTGCCCCGCGCGGGTCTTCGTGGCCCGGCACGGCGAGGCGCTCTACGAGAGCGAGCTGCTCAGCGACTCCGGAGGCTGGCTGAGCCCGCGGGGGCGGCAGCAGTCGCGCGAGCTGGGGTCGCGGCTGGCCGGCGAGCGGATCGCCGCGGTGTGGTCGAGCCCGATGGCGCGCGCGGTGCAGACCGCGGAGCTCGCAGCCGGGGTGCTCGGCGTGGACGTCGTCGTGCGCGAGGGGTTGCGTGAGTTCGGTGTGGGCGACCACGCCGGCGGGACCGGGGACCCCGACCCGTTCCGGGACACCTTCGCGGCGTGGCTGGCCGGCGACCTCGACGTCCGGGTGCCCGGCGCCGAGAGCGGGACCGAGGTGGTCGCCCGCATGTCCGCCGTGCTCGAGGAGGTCGCCGACACCCACCGCGGCGAGGCGGTCCTCGCGATCAGCCACGGCGGGGCGATCTGCATGGCCGTGCCGGTCCTCGCCGCGAACCTCCGGGCCGACCACGGTCACGAGCGCCCGCTGCGCAACTGCGACGTCGTTGCGCTCGAGGCGGACGCCGACGGGTGGCGGGCCCGCTCGTGGGCGGGGGACACCGTCGGCTGACAACGAGGCGAGCACGGGACGAGACGGTAGGTAAGGCTGTCCTAACAGTGCTGTAGGGTGCTCGCGTGGGCAAGTCCAAGGACGCTTCGAAGAAGGCAGGCAAGGCCAAGGTCGCCAAGCTGCCGAAGAAGAAGTGCTGCGTGTCCTCGACCAGGTGCGGGCGCTGCCCGCTGCGGATGCTCAAGGAGGGCACGCTGCCCCCGGGCTACACCGTCAAGAAGCGCAAGCTGGTCAAGGTCGAGGTGTCCGCTGGCGCCACGTCCGGCGAGAAGTCCGGCAAGAAGGGCAAGAAGGCCGCCTGAGCCCTCACGCCCACCGCTGGGCGAGGAGCACCACCGCCGCGACGACCGCCATGACCACCAGGGCCAGGCCCATCCGTCGGGCCATCCCCTTGACCCACAGCGACGTCACCGTCTCGGGCGTGCCTCTCCGGCTGAGCGGGGCCACGTCGACCACCGCCCGAGGGTTGATCGGCCCGTAGATGTGTGGATAGGTGTCCGCGCCGACGGGCTCCACGCGCACCTCCGACTCCAGGCGGGCGGTGTCGATGGTGAGCAGGACGAGGTCCCCGCGCAGCGCGCGGTAGTACCGGTCGAAGACGCCTGCCACCTGGTCGCGGCGGCTGGCGTGGATGAAGCCCTCCTCCTCGAGGCTCACCCCCACCGTCGAGGTGGTGTAGGTGCCCGTCCCCAGCGCCCGGCGCCAGTCCGCTGCGGTCGCGATGTGGAAGATGCGCTCGGGAGGGGGCTCGGTCACCGTGTGAGGGTAGCGATGCAACGCTCAGAACAGGCGGTGCTCCGCGTCGTCCATGCCGCGCAGCGCGTCGTAGTCGACGAGGGCGCAGGCGATGCCGCGGTCGGTGGCGAGGACCCGCGCCTGGGGCTTGATCTCCTGGGCGGCGAAGATGCCCCGGACCGGGCCCCTGGCGCTCAGCAGCGGGTCGCGGTTGAGGCGCTCGAGGTAGCGGGTGAGCTGCTCGACGCCGTCGATCTCGCC
>CAZDAO010000440.1:0-3737 GCA_964503015.1 uncultured Nocardioides sp.
GGGGAAGGGTCTTGATCGGCTCGTGCGTGGAATCGGACATCCCTCCGAGTGTCCCACCCGGACGGCTGCCCGCGCGATTCAGCGGCTCAGGCGTCGACCATGAAGTAGAGCACCAGCGAGGCGACCCCGAGGACGACCATCGCCGTCACGATCATCCCGACGAACATGAACTGGGCGAAACGACGGGTCTTGCGCTTCACCAGCAGGACGATCGGCAGCACCAGCGCGAGGAGGACGAACGGGAACAGCTGCTCGGCCGTCTCGTAGCTGAAGAGCAGGCGCAGGACGCCGACGAAGGCACCGGGGACGGCGGTGACGTAGAGCATGCCGGCGAAGAAGCCGGCGATGGCGGCGAACGTCGGGTGGCTGTGGTGCCACCACTCGAAGCTGCGGTCGCGGTGCTCCTCGACCTGGTCGACCTGTCCCGTCTCCACGGTCCCCAGCCTAGGCGCTCGGAGCCGCGGCTCGTCGGTGGGCTCGCGCGTGCCGTGCCTTTCGGCGCTCCTGCCTTGCTCCGGCGCATGTCGCGGCGGTCCGGGCTGGGCGTCACTGGACGCTGATCAGGTCCGGCATCCGCAGCGCCGCCCACCGCTCGAGGTCGGGCGGTCCGCCGGCCCGGTCGGCGGCCACGAGTGTCCACGCGGTGCCGTGCCCGACGAGGACCACGTCCTCGGCGTCGTGGACGTCCAGGATCCGGCGCACGGCGGGGACGACCCGCGCCCGGCAGTCCTCCAGCGGCTCCCACCCGTCGAGAGCCGGCCGGTCAGGGTGCTCGAAGGCGCGACGCACGGTGCCCGCGAAGTCCTCGACCCACTCCCCCGACCGCTCGTGCTCCCGCAGCTCCTCGACGACGCCGACCGCGCCGTCGGTCAGCAGCTGCGCCGTCTGCACGGCCTTGGGCTCGGGGGAGGTGAACCAGGCCGCCCGGTGCGGCAGGCGGTCGCGCAGCGCCCACACGTCGTCGTACGTCGCCGGGTCGAGGTCCCACGTGGCGGCGGGGGTGCCGGGGACGATCAGCGGTCGTCCGTGGCGGACGAGGTGGAGGGTCATGGGGCCAGGAACTCCTCTGCTCCGCGCACGCGGGTGGTCAGGACGGTGGCGGCCAGCGTGGAGTCGAGGCGTACGTCGACCGGGCCGGGGAGGCCTGCGCGGCTGGTGCCGCGCAGCGCGTCGGGGTCCAGTCCGTCGCGACGCGCGATGAGGCGACCCAGCTCCAGCCGGCTCACCGCGTCGGCCCCCGCGACGTGCAGCACGCCCCGGTGGTCGCCGACCGCGAGCTCGACGAGGGCAGCGGCGAGGTCGCCGGCGTGCACCGGACAGCGCCCCTCGTCGTCGAACAGCGCGCCGTCCGCTCCCCCGGCCAGGGCGTGCACGAGCCGCTCGTGCTGCGACGCGCCGTCCCCCAGGATCAACGAGGTGCGCGCCACCACCACGTCCTCGCAGGCGGTCAGCGCCGTGGTCTCGGCTGCCGCCTTGGCCGCACCGTAGGCCGTGATCGGGTCAGGGGCAGCCGTCTCGTCGTAGTGCACGTCGGCGCCGGAGAAGACGACGTCGCTCGACACCAGCACCAGCCGCGCGTCGTACGCCGCCGCGGCCAGCGCCACGTGCGCGGCCCCGGTGGCCGTGACGGCCCAGTCGGACTGGACGTAGGCCGTGTGCACGACCGCGTCGGGCCGGTGCGCGGCGAGCAGCGCGTCAACCGCGGCGCGGTCGCGGACATCGGCGTCGGCCGAGCCCACCGCGACCACGTCGTGCCCTGCGGCTGCGGCCACGACGTGCCGGCCGAGGTAGCCGGTCCGGCCACCGGTGACGAGGATCCGCACGGTCAGAAGACGAGGTAGTAGAGCACCAGCCAGATCGGCGCGACGGTGGCGAGGAGGGAGTCGAGCCGGTCCATCAGCCCGCCGTGGCCGGGAATGACGTGGCTCATGTCCTTGATGCCGAGGTCGCGCTTGATCACCGACTCGCACAGGTCGCCGAGCGTGGCCATCACGGCCGCGATGAGGCCGAGGACCACGCCGACCCACCAGTCGCCGCCGAGGAAGGACGTCACGAGCCAGACACCCACCGCGACCGTGGCCACCACGGACCCGCCGAACCCTTCCCACGACTTCTTCGGGGAGATGACGGGCGCCATGGGGTGCTTGCCGAACAGCACGCCCGCGACGTAGCCGCCGGTGTCGGAGGCCACGGTGATGGCGATGAAGGTGATCACGCCACGCACGCCATGGTCGTCGAGGTCCAGGCCGAACGGCGGGGTGGTGCCCCCCTCCCCCAGCAGCAGGGCCACGAAGGAGGCGAGGAACGGGACGTAGACCAGCGTGAAGACCGAGGCGGTGGCGTTCTTGACGTAGCCGGCCACCCCGCGGCGCAGCAGCCACAGCATGATCACCAGGGCCGTGACGGCGGTGGCGGTGACCAGCGCCGGAGCGCCCCAGAAGTAGGCGACGACGACCATCACGACGCCGCCGAGCATCAACGGCTGCTCGGGGATGTCGATGTCCTTGGCCGACAGGCCCTTGTGCAGCTCCCACACCGCGACGGCCACCGCGACGGCGACGATCCCCATGAACGCCGTCTTCCAGAAGAAGAGCGACAGCAGGATCGCGGCAACCAGCACCACCGCGGACGTGATGGCGGCGGGCAGGTCGCGTCCGGCGCGGCCGTGGTCCTTCGGGACCGGCGGCTGCGGAGCCTCGGGGGCCGGCGGACTGTCTGGGGTCGTCATGGAGGTGGCGTCAGGAGGTGTCTCAGACCTCGAGCAGCTCGGACTCCTTGTGCTTGAGCATCTCGTCGATCTTGTCGGTGTGGGTCTTGGTGACCGCGTCGAGGCGCTTCTCGGCACCGGTGACGTCGTCCTTGCCGACCTCGCCGTCCTTCTCGAGCTTCTCCAGTGCCTGCTTGGCGGTGCGGCGCACGTTGCGCACCGACACCCGGCCGTCCTCGGCCTTGGAGCGGGCGAGCTTGATGAACTCCTTGCGGCGCTCCTCGGTCAGCTCCGGGAAGACGCAGCGCAGCACCTTGCCGTCGTTCGCGGGGTTCACCCCGAGGTCGGAGTCGCGGATGGCCTTCTCGATGCTGCCCATCGCCCCGATGTCGAAGGGCTGGATCAGGATCGTGCGGGCGTCCTGGGAGGTGAAGCTCGCCAGCTGCTGCAGCGGGGTCTGCGTGCCGTAGTAGTCGGCCGTGATCTTGGCGAACATCGCCGGGTTGGCGCGGCCGGCCCGGATGGCGGCGAACTCCTCGCGGGTCGCCTCCACGGACTTGCCCATCTTGGCGTCGGCATCGTTCATGACGTCGTTGATCACGGTTGCTCTCTCTCGTCGTACGTCGGGGTGTGGCGGTCGCCGGCCGGGTCTGGTCAGGCCGTGCTGCTCACCAGCGTGCCAATCCTCTCACCCCGCACGGCACGCCCGATGGTGCCCGGGGTCGAGAGGTTGAAGAACACGATGTCCATCTTGTTGTCGCGCGCCATGGCGATCCCGGTGGCGTCGGCCACCTTGAGGTCGCGGGCGAGGTACTCGTCGTAGGTGAGGTGGTCGAACTTCACCGCGTCGGGGTTGGTCTTGGGGTCGGAGTCGTAGACCCCGTCGACACCCTGCTTGCCCATCAGGATCACCTCGCACCGCGTCTCGAGGGCCCGCTGGGCGGCGACGGTGTCGGTGGAGAAGAACGGCATGCCGGCACCCGCACCGAAGATGACCACGCGGCCCTTCTCCATGTGCCGGATGGCGCGG
>CAZDAO010000441.1:0-3731 GCA_964503015.1 uncultured Nocardioides sp.
CGGTCGGAGTCGACCATCGCCAGCGACGGCCCGTCGGCCAGGCCCTTCTCGAAGGCGGCCTTTATCTCCGCGCCACCCTCGACCTTGTCCAGGCCCGACAGGATGGCGCCCAGGCCGTCGTTGGCCGACAGGCCCGCCGCGGCCAGCTGCTCGCCGTACTGGGCGAAGACGTCGGCGAAGTAGGCACGCACGACGTGGCCGAAGATGATCGGGTCGGAGACCTTCATCATCGTGGCCTTGAGGTGGGCCGAGAAGAGGACGCCGTCGGCCTTGGCCTTGGCGACCTGCTGCTCGAGGAACTCGTCGAGCGACGCTGCGCTCAGGAAGGTGGCGTCGACTACCTCGCCGTCGAGGACCGCCAGGCCCTCCTTGAGGACCGTCTCCTGGCCGTCGCTGCCGACGTGGACGATGGAGAGGGTGTCGTCGCCGTCGATGACGACGGACTTCTCGTTGCTGCGGAAGTCGTCGCGGCCCATCGTCGCCACCGACGTCCTCGAGTCGCTGCTCCAGGCACCCATCGAGTGCGGGTGCGACCGGGCGTAGTTCTTCACCGCCGCGGGGGCGCGACGGTCGGAGTTGCCCTCGCGCAGCACCGGGTTGACCGCGGAGCCCTTGACCTTGTCGTAGCGGGCGCGGACCTCGCGCTCCTCGTCGGTCTGCGGGTTCTCGGGATAGGCGGGCAGGTCGTAGCCCTGCGACTGCAGCTCGGCGATGGTCGCCTTGAGCTGCGGGATCGAGGCGGAGATGTTGGGCAGCTTGATGATGTTGGCCTCGGGCCTGGTGGCCAGCTCGCCGAGCTCGGCGAGCGCGTCGTCGAGGCGCTGCTCCTCGGTGAGGCGGTCGGGGAACTGCGCGATCACCCGGCCGGCCAGCGAGATGTCGCGGGTCTCCACGTCGACACCGGCCGTCTTCGCGTAGGCGGCGATGATCGGGAGGAACGAGTACGTCGCGAGCAGCGGCGCCTCGTCGGTGTGGGTGTAGATGATCTTGGCCATGGGTAGGACAGCTCCTGGGTGATCGTCTGCTGGATCGGGTGGGGGCATAACTCTTGACGTCAAGATACCTGACGCCTGATCACGTGGCGACTCGCCTACCCTCGCACCCCCATCCGCACGCGGCTAGAGTTCCGGTGGCCTACGCGGGGTACGGCCCACGACCCTTGAGGAGCGGCTCGTCATGAGCGACATCGTCCAGGACACACCGACCACCGGTCAGAAGTTCACCGCCGAGCTGCTCGGCACGTTCGTGCTCGTGTTCTTCGGGTGCGGCGCGGCGATGCGCAGCGGTGGTGACTACGTCGCGACCGGCCTGACCTTCGGCCTCACCGTGGTGGTGATGGCCTACGCCGTGGGCCGCATCTCCGGCGGCCACTTCAACCCGGCGGTGACCCTCGGCGCGGTCCTCGGCGGCCGCCTGCCGTGGAGCCAGGTCGGCCTCTACATGGCCGCGCAGCTCGTCGGCGGCCTCCTCGCCGGCGCGGTGCTGTTCGGCCTCAACCACGGGTTCGAGGGATTCAGCGCCGAGGGCAACATGGCGCAGAACTTCTTCGGCGACCAGGGCACCGGCTTCGCGTGGTGGGCGGCCCTGCTGCTCGAGACCATCCTCACCGCGGTCTTCCTGTGGATCATCCTGGCGGTCACCGACGAGCGCAACGAGGTCAACGTCGCGATGGGACCGCTGGCCATCGGCCTGGCCCTCGCGATGATCCACTTCGCCTCGATGAGCGCCACCGGCACCTCGGTCAACCCCGCCCGCTCGATCGGCGTCGGCGTCTTCGCCGGCACCGACGCCATCGTCCAGCTCTGGCTGTTCGTCGTCGCCCCGCTCCTCGGCGCGGCCATCGCCGGTCTGACCTACCCCGTCCTCTTCGGCCAGGGCGCCGCGCCGGTCGCCGGCTCGGGCCTGTCCTTCGGCGGCGGTCGCAAGGACCAGCCCGCCCCCGGCAACTACGAGGCCCAGTGGAACCAGGGCCAGCAGGGCGGCTGGGGCCAGCCCGGCTCCGCCTGGGGCGCTCCCCCGCAGCAGCAGTGGGGCCAGCCGCAGCCCTACCCGCAGCAGTCGCAGCCCCAGCCCGACCCCTACAGCACCCCGCAGGCGGCGCCGCAGCAGCCCGGCCAGTGGGGGGCTCCCCAGCAGCCCGGTCAGCCCGGTCAGCCCGGTCAGTGGGGCGCTCCCCCGGCCCAGCAGCCGACGCAGCCCGGCCAGAGCGCGCCCGGCCACTGGGGCAACCCGGACGGCGACGACGACGGCCGGACCCAGGTCCGCCGGCCGGACTGAGCCTAGGACCGGATCGCCAGCCAGCCTCCGTCGAGGTCCTCGATGCTGACGGGGCCGGCGCCCTTCTCGTGCACGGCGCGGGTCGTGGTGCCGGCCCCGCTGGCGTCGGTCCCCGGGGAACCGGTCCGGAGCACCTGCACCATCTCGCGCGACTGGTCCTCCACGCGGATGCTCGCCGGAGGCAGCCCCGGCACGACGTAGGCCTGCCAGCCGTCGCCGAGGCGAGGGTCCGCCGGCATCGCCAGCCCGGCCTCCGCACCGGCCTCCCCCGCCCGCCAGCCGTCGCCCGCGGCGTCGGCACCGACGAGCCACACGTTGCCGTCGTCGTCCTGGGCGTAGAGCGCGGTCGTGACCACGGGCGTACGGCTGCCGACGACGGTCGTGGTCTCCACCCTGGTGGCCGCGAGACCGGCGACCGGGACGGGCTCGGCCAGCACGTCCACGACGAGCGAGCCGACCGTGGCGCCCTCCTCGACGACGTCGAAGCTCCACCTCGCGCCGGGCTCGAGCGGCAGCCAGGGATTGTCCACCGTGTCGACGAAGTCGCGCGGGTCGGGCGACGGCGTCGGGATGACCAGCCCGTTGATGCCCACCGAGTCGTACGGCTCGGGCTGGCCGATGCCCGCGCAGCCCGACAGCGCGACGACCAGCACGAGAGCCGTCGTCACGTGTCGCAGCATGGCGCCAGCATGCCAGCCGCCGACCAGCATCCGACCCACATCCCGGCGCTGCTAGCGTCAGCGGGACACCACGTCCCGCCTCACGAGGAGTACCCCACCGTGACCTCCGAACCTCTCAAGGTCGCCGTCACCGGCGCCGCCGGCCAGATCGGCTACAGCCTGCTCTTCCGCCTCGCCAGCGGTGCGCTGGCCGCGGACCGGCCCATCGAGCTCCGCCTGCTCGAGATCGAGCCCGCGCTCAAGGCGCTCGAGGGCGTCGTCATGGAGCTCGACGACTGCGCGTTCCCGAACCTCGCCGGCGTCGAGATCGGTGCGGACGCGGAGAAGATCTTCGACGGCGTCAACCTCGCCCTGCTCGTCGGCGCCCGCCCGCGCGGCCCCGGCATGGAGCGCGCCGACCTGCTCTCCGCCAACGGCGCGATCTTCACCGCCCAGGGCAAGGCGCTCAACGCCGTGGCCGCCGACGACGTCCGCATCGGCGTGACCGGCAACCCGGCCAACACCAACGCGCTCATCGCGATGAGCAACGCTCCCGACATCCCGCAGGAGCGCTTCTCCGCCCTGACCCGCCTCGACCACAACCGGGCGATCTCGCAGCTCGCGGCCAAGACGGGCGCCAAGGTCACCGACATCACGAACATGACGATCTGGGGCAACCACTCGGCCACCCAGTACCCCGACCTGTTCCACGCGAAGGTCAAGGGCCAGAACGCCGCCGAGCTCGTCGGCGACCAGGCCTGGCTGGAGAACGACTTCATCCCGACGGTCGCCAAG
>CAZDAO010000442.1:0-3724 GCA_964503015.1 uncultured Nocardioides sp.
TCGGGCGGAGGGTGCGCTTCGTGATCTCGAGCCAGTCGTCGGACCACGCCTTGACGGTGGTGCGCGAGCTGGCGTCGGTGGAGCCCTCGGCGGCGATCTGCCGCTGCCGTTCCTTCAGGCGGGCCTTGCAGGCTGCCTCGGTCTTCGCGGACACGGTGATCCGCCGGCGGCCTCCGGTCGCGGTGTAGCCGGCCTCGATCACGCCGTACCAGCGGCCGTCGCCGCGCTGCCAGACGGAGCCGGTCCCGTAGGCCCGGCGCTTCCTCGCGGGGCTCAGGGCTGCTCCCGACGTCGGCGTGGCCACAGGAGCGCGGCGCCGGCTGCGAGCACGGCCGTGCCGAGGAGGTCGCCGAAGGCGAACAGGCCGTACAGCGCGAGCAAACCGAGGAGCGCGGCGAGGATCCGGCGGGCGGTCGTCATGGCCGCCACTGCGGGAGGAAGTCAGGGTGGTCGGCGTACGGCAGGGCGAGGTCGCGGACCGTCATCCGCATCGCGGCGACCTCGCCCTGGTTGACGAGGCCGGGGAACCGCTCGACGCGGTCCTCGAGCTGGGCGAAGCGTGCGACGATCCGCCGGCGGCCGCGGACGTCGGCGAGCCGCTGGTCGGCGCGCGGTCCGTCGAGGGCGGCGATCTCGTCCTCGGCGAGCCGGGCCTGCATGAACGCGACGAGGAGGCTCGGGCGGAGCCGGGTGTCGGTGCGGCTCAGCGCCTCGGTGGTCTCGTCTCCGTGCATCATCTGTCCTCCCTCAGCTTCTTCCGCAGCTCGGCGACCTTCGCGCGGAGCCGGTCGATCCGGTCGGCCTGGCGGGCGATGGTCTGGGTCTGCGCCACGGCGCGAGTCTGCCACTGGACCGCGACGCCGGTCATCAGCTCGTTGCCGTCTCGCGCGGCTTCGTAGAGCTCCTCGAAGGTGTCGGACTGGCTGCGCCAGTAGGTCGCGTCGGCGAGGGCGGCGGCGAGGCGGGCTTCGCATGCGGCCTCGGGCGTGGGTGGCGTCGGTGGCTCGTCGGCGTGGGCCGGGACGGCGAGCAGTAGGGGCGCGGTCAGCGCCAGGGCGAGGGCAGCGGTTCGCTTCATCGTGGTACTCCTGACTGTGTAAGCCATTGTGTAGGCCATGTCAGTGTCAACACCGACCCGGTTGGAGTCAACGTTTCACGCTCAGCATCGCCCAATTCGGGGGTGCTCCTGCGGCCCAGCGTATCATTCGCAATGAGAAGGTCAGGGGTTCGAATCCCCTCAGCTCCACCACAACGAAAACCGCCCCTCACCTGCAGGAACAGGTGAGGGGCCGCATCTTCTAGATTTTTGATTCCGGGCCGTTTGTAGGCCATGACGTAGGCCATTGGTCTCTCATTCGGCCGGGCTAGACCATCCGGGCATGACGAACGGCCCCACTACCGCTGCTCGAGGTACTCCAGCGCCCGGCGAATCCGAGCGACGTCGTCCTTGAGATACCCGAGCGCCAGGTTGCACGACCGACAGAGACGCCCGCGGACGCAGTTGGAGCAGCCGCGCTGACCCGGACAGCAAGCGTGGTCGTGATCGACGACGAGATCCTCGGTGGCGTCGCAGATCGCGCACGTCGACCCGAGCCCCTCGCGGTCGACGCCGTGCTTCCTAGCGAGGTACGCGGCCTTGTCGGCGTCCCGCTTAGTGCCGCACTCTGGGCCGCGCGACCGTCTCCCGAGCCGGATGTGAGTGGGTCCGCACTGGGAGCAGACCGCCGTTCTGGTCTCGGTGTCCACCTCCGACAGGCGGTGCCAGGAGGCAGACGGGGTCATGCCCAAAAGCATAAAGGGCCCCCTCGCCTTCCGGTGGGAAGACGAGGGGGCCTTTGAGCGCCTGCTCGAGCTGACCGCGCTCAGCCGGCGGGCGCCGCCTTCACCTGGATCACGATCGACCGCTCGTACGTCCGCCCCTGGGCGGTCACCACTGTGTTGGTCACGGTGTAGTGGGTGCCCTCGGTGCCGCCGGCGAGCCAGACCGTCGTGGTGCTCGAGGTCTTCGTGTCGGTGTTCTTCGTGATGCCGGTCTCGACCGCCCAGCTCGACGTGCTGATCGTGTCGCCGACGTCGACGCCTCCCACGAGCAGGTGCCGGCTCCAGTCGACCTGGTAGTCCTTCACCTCGGCGGGGCGCTTCTCGAATGGCATCAGGTCTCCTGGCTGGTGTTGGGTGGGACGAGCAGGACGCGGCCCTCGGCCGGGACGTGCGTCACCCGGCCCTCGGCCGCGACGACGAGGGTCCGCTCGGGCGGGGTGGTGACGTCGCCGAAGGTGGCTACGGTCGGCACTCGGGCCGCCGCGATCGCGATCGCGCGGACGGCGGTCACGGTGGCGTGCTGGACGCCGGTCACGACGGGCGCCCTCATCTGGGCGCTCGCGGCTGCTGTCGGCGGGCTGACGGTCGACGAGGCGGTCACGGTCGGCGCGAGCGCGGCAGCAGTGGCTGTGGCGCGGACAGCGACGGCGGCGGGCGGGCTCGAGGAGACGACGGGCGCGACGGCCTGCGCGGTGGCTGTCGCGGTCGCGGCAGCAACGGTCGCGGCGCCTGTGGTCGTGACCGTCGGCGGGATCACCTGCCCGGTCGCGGTCGCAGCGACCGCGAGCACGGTGCCCGTGCCCGATGTGGTGACGGTCGGCGGGATCGCCGCAGCGGTGCCCGTAGCAAGGGTGGCGGCGACGGTCGAGCTCGCCGAGACGGCCGGCGCTGCAGCCGCGGCCGCTCCTGTGGCTGTCGTGGCGTTGACTGTCGCGGCGCCGGCGGCGGAGACGACGGGCGCCACGGCGGCGGCCGTCGATGCTGCGGCCGGCGGCTGGATGGTCGAGCCACTGGTGACGGCCGGGGCGATCGCCGCGGCGACCACGGTGGCAGCTACGGCGAGCACAGTGGCGGCGACTGAGACGGCCGGGGCGAGCATCGTCGCACTGCCCGTCGCCGTCGTGGCGGTGACGGTGCTGCCCGCCGATGCCACAGGGGCTGCTGCAGCGCCGCTGCCCGTGGCCGCGACGGCAGCAACGGTGGCGTCCGTACCGCCTGCGCCAGCGGGCCTCAACGCGATCAGGTACGCCTGCCACGATACGAAACCGGCCGAGTTGCCAGAGCCGTGCGAACGGGTGCCCGTCGCGCCGGCCGTCGCCCGCACCTCGTCGGCGAAGTAGTTGACGACCGAGTCGACCCGCTCCGTCATCCCGGTCGGCGGCGTGCTCGGGTTGCCGTCCCAGGACATGCGCTCGAAGACGAGAATCGCGCCGTTGGTGACGGTGGTCAGTCCGGTCGCGGTCGCGGTCGTGCCGGTGCCGGAAGCGGACGTGACCGCCACGTCCAGCGGGGTGGTGTTGTCCACGCCGGGATAGGCGACAACCGCGGCCGACGAGAAGTAGGCCGGATGGTTGAACGTGTACGACGCCGGTTCGGACGCGCCTGCGACCAGCAGGTACAGGTGGTGCACGTAGTACGCGCCGCTCGTCGGGCCTGACGTCTGCGGCGTGATGAGCGCGGTCAGGCCCGACGGGACTCCGGTGAGGGACGGCGGGGTGGTGTTCGCCTCGATGGTGACGGCGAAGACGAGGATGTCGCCCGCCACGACGCCCGCGGGCTTCGTGATGGTCGAGTTTGTGCGCGACGCGTAGGCGAGCTCAGACTTCGACCGGAAGGCCACGGGTTACCCTCAGGAGACCGTGATCGTGAAGATGCCGGCGGCGTCCCAGGTGATCTGGAACGT
>CAZDAO010000443.1:0-3716 GCA_964503015.1 uncultured Nocardioides sp.
TCGCGATGCTCATCGACGACACCGCGGGCACCGACGCCGACCCCGGCCGCGACGGGATCCTGGTGGTGTTCAACGCCAGCCCGGACGACCAGACGGTCGACGGCACCGGCGGCGGCTGGCGGCTGCACGACGTGCAGGCCTCAAGCACCGACGCGGTGGTCAAGGGCAGCACGGTCGCCGCCGACGCGGTGACGGTGCCGGGCCGGACGACCGCGGTCTTCGAGCGTTGAGGATCCGTCGAACCGGCCGTGGTGGTGGCACACCATCAGCGGCATGTCCGGACGTTACGGTCGATGCTCCTTCAAGGCGAGAACGCTGACGACGGGCTAGATCCAGCCGAGGGCTGCGAAGGTGCTCCTGGCGAAGTCGCCGATGATGGGCTGGTCGAGTTCGCCGCGGGCGAACCAGCGCACCTGGTCGACCTCGTCTTCGTCGGGTGACACGGTCGCTTCGGGGGCCAGGCGCGCGCTGTAGATGATGCTGACGTAGGCGCACTGGTCGCCGTTGGGGTAGGTGAGGCGGAATTGGGGGCCACCGATGGCGCCGACCAGGCCAGTGAGTTCGACCTCGGCACCGATTTCCTCCCGAGCCTCGCGACGTGCTGCGTCCTCGGGTGCCTCGTCCTCGTCTACCGCGCCACCGATGGTGCCGTAGGACCCGAAGTCAGTCTGGCGGACCAACAGGACGCGATCGTCGTCGTCGATGGGCAGGACCGCTACGGAGGGGAGCAGGAGCAGGTCGTTCCCCACCTTGGCGCGTAGGCGGGCTATGTGAGGCGCAGCAGGCATGAGTTCAACCTAGATGCCTGCGAAGCAGGCGATCGAACGCACCCGCCGCGATGACGCGGATCACGAGCAACCGGATCTCGGCATGAGCGGACGCATCTCAACTGCGGCCTATCTGCGTCGGTGGAACCTGAGGTCGCAGTTGGGGAGGCGGTCGGTGTGATAGCCGGTGTCGTGGACCCGGTGGTGATGGTGGCTGCACAGCAGCACGGCGTTGGTGAGGTCCGTCGGGCCGCCGGCAGACCAAGGGTCGAGGTGGTGGGCGTCGCACCACGTGCCGGGGGTGTCGCAGCCTTCGGCGCGACAGGTCTGGTCTCGGATCAGGAGGGCCTTGCGTTGCGCCGGGCTGAAGAGGCGCTTGGCACGTCCGAGGTCGATGGGCAGTGAGGCGCCGTCGAGGACGACGGGCAGGATCTTCGCGGTGCACGCCAGGCGCCGGGCTTCGCCGGCGGTGATGCGGTCGCCGGTGAGGTCGTCACCCGGCACGAGACCGGCGCCGATCAGGCCCGCAGTCGCGAGCTCGGCCTTCAGTGACGCAAGGGGGATCGTGATGACGACGGTCGTCGCATCGCCACCGTGGACCGGGAGCCGCGACGGGTCGGCGGCCTCGAGGAACTGGCCGAACGCCTCCCCGAGACGTCTCGGATAGGGCAGGCGCGTGAGTGGATCGGTGGTGGGCTCCTCGTGCTGCGCCCGCGGGTTGGTGAACGCGTGGAGGTAGGTCGCGAGCCGGGTCGCCACCGCGTCGGGTACAACCCCGGAGATGCGGGTGGTGCCGTCGCCCTGACGCCGCATCGTGAGGCGGGTCTTGCGGGCGGCATCGGCCTCGAGGTCGGCGAGGCGGTCGGCCTCCGCGGCCTCGGCGATCTCGGGTGCCACGACGTCGAGGATCCGTCGGCCGAGCCGGCCGAGCTCCTTGGGTCCGAAGTCGTCGGCTCGGGCCACGAGGTGGGCCTCGGCCAGCGCGACCGTGGCGGAGTCGACTCGAGCCGGCAGCGCGTCGAGGGCACGACGGATCACCTGGGCCTGGTCGAGCGTGACCGTGCCGTCGCGCATCCCTGCCGCCAGGATCGGACGCTCACGGTCCAGAGCCGATGCCAGAGCGAGGTCGGCGTGCGCGGCGCTGAATCGCGTACGTGTCTGGTGCGCCAGCCACGCCGCGGCGTCCTTCGCCCCGGTCGCGTCGGCCAGGTCGCCCGCGTCGGCCAGCACCCGCAACCGGAGCTCCGCCAGCTGCCCCTCGGCCCGCACCAGCTCGCACAGCGCGGTCGCCTTGTCGTCGGTCGACATGAAGGTCGGGTTCACGCCCGCAAGGCCCTTGAGGAGGGTCCGGATCTCGGAGACAGCAGCAACGACCGGGTGACTCACGGCTGGCCTCCCTTCGACGACGGGTCACCCCAGGCGCCAGCACGCGTGAGGTTCTACGGTCGTCGCTCCTGGAGGCCCGGCTCGCCGGACTATCACGTCACCCTCGCAACTCGCTCCGCTGACTCGGGATGGCGCACTGGTGGCTTGTCCTAGTGGCCCGGTGATCGTTGGAACGTGCTGTCACTCTACCCGTCGAGCATGCTTTATAGAACACATGTTCGATCAGGTTCTTGTGCCGGTTTCGTCAAGATCGGGACGCACGAACGCCCCCGGACGATGCCGGGGGCGTTCGACGTACGACAGGCGGGTCAGGCCCAGCGCTCGGAGGCCGGGGTGAAGGTGAGCTCCCGGTCGCCGGTGTAGATCTGCTTCGGGCGGGCGATCTTCTGGTCCTTGTCCTGCACCAGCTCGGCCCACTGCGCCAGCCAGCCCGGCGTACGGCCGATGGCGAACAGCACCGTGAACATCTCCGGCGGGAACTGGAAGGCCTCGTAGATCAGTCCGGAGTAGAAGTCGACGTTGGGGTAGAGCTTGCGCTTGACGAAGTACTCGTCCTCCAGCGCGATCTTCTCCAGCTCGAGGGCGATGTCGAGGAGCGGGTTGGTGCCGGTGACCTCGAAGACGTCCTCGGCGGACTTCTTGATGATCTTCGCGCGCGGGTCGTAGTTCTTGTAGACCCGGTGGCCGAAGCCCATCAGCCGCTCGTTGCCGTCCTTCACGCCGTCGATGAAGGCCGGGATGTTCTCCTTGGAGCCGATGCGGCGCAGCATCCGCAGCACCGCCTCGTTGGCGCCACCGTGCAGCGGGCCGTAGAGGGCGCCCACGCCGGCCGCGACCGCCGAGTAGGGGTCGACCTGCGAGGAGCCGACGGAGCGGACCGCGTTGGTCGAGCAGTTCTGCTCGTGGTCGGCGTGCAGGATGAACAGCACGTCGAGGGCCTTGACCAGGCGCTCGTCGGCCTCGAACTTCTGCTCGCTCATCTTGAAGAGCATCGACAAGAAGTTGGCGGTGTAGCCGAGGTCGTTGTCGGGGTAGACGTAGGGCTTGCCCTGCGCGTGCCGGAACGACCAGGCGCCGAGCGTCGGCATCTTGGCGATCATCCGCACGATCTGCATGTGGCGGTTGTCCGCGTCGCTGATGTTGCGGGCGTCGGGGTAGAACGTCGACAGCGCGCCGACGGAGGCCATCAGCATGCCCATGGGGTGGGCGTCGTAGCGGAAGCCGTGCATGAAGTTCTTGACGTTCTCGTGCACGAAGGTGTGGTAGGTGATCTCGTGCACCCAGGCGTCGTACTGCTCCTTGGTGGGCAGCTCGCCGTGGATGAGGAGGTAGGCCACCTCGAGGAAGTTCGACTTCTCCGCGAGCTGCTCGATCGGGTACCCGCGGTACTCGAGGATGCCCTTGTCGCCGTCGATGTAGGTCACCGCCGAACGGCACGAGGCGGTGTTGACGAAGCCGGGGTCGTAGGTGGCCAGGCCGGGCTCGTCGTCGGTGAGGCGGATCTGCCCCAGGTCCTTGGCGGCGATCGTGTTGTCGGTGATCGCGATGTCGTACGTCTGACCG
>CAZDAO010000444.1:0-3712 GCA_964503015.1 uncultured Nocardioides sp.
CCCGGCGCGGCCAGGACTGGTTCGGCGTGATGGACCGCTCATACGACCAGCGCCGGGTTCCGATCCTGGAACCGGCCGAGCTGCGACAGATCGAGGACCGCAAGGCAGTGGTTCTCGCCGAAACGCATCGCCCGATCGTCGCGAGCATGAGCCGATGCATCGACGGACGGCACGGCCGACGGCTTCTCGCTGACCAAGACCGCGCGCGGCGCAGAGCGGCTGGCTACCGACTTCCTGCAGGCGATCCGATCCCAGACGATGTGACCCCAGACGATTTGACCCCAAGCGATGTGACCCACAGTGAGCTCATGCCGCCGGGTTCGTGGAGCAGGGCGCCTGAATCGTCAACCCAGTCCGGACGTCGGTTGGGGCTGCCGAGATGACTGATCGACAACATGCACAACCGCGGCTGCCGACACCAGCCCCGCGGCCCGTGACGCAGACACCTCCAACCCGCACAGCAACCCGCCACCACATGCCGCTCACTGGGGCCATGGTTCGCGAGTTCCCGGAACCTGGACGGCTGATCCGTCAGGCGATGGAACGACTACAACTGGCCAGCTTCGATCCACCGATCGACGAGGACGAGTTGCACCAACTTGCTCAGCTGCCGCGTCCCTGGGACCCAGCCACGTGCGCGGGGCAGATGCGCTCCGAGTTATGGGCCTGGCTCGACCTCGTCGCCGTCTGGGTCAACGAGGAGCACCTCTGGAACGTGACCCGACCCGGCATACCGGAGTGTTGGCCCGCACATCCACACGTGGTGCACGACCTCGCCGTGCTTGCCTGCACCCGCTACTACACGAAGTTCACCGTCACCCCCGCCGCGTTGGACGACTGGCATCGTTACGGACTGCCCAGCTTCCTCGAGCGTCTGCGAGACCGACTTGGCGACGGCTGTCAGCCGGCGCGGCACCAGACGCGCCCCCGTCTCGAGCGAGACACAGCCCATGCATCCGCAGGATCGCGGCGGCTGAGGCTGCAGCGTCAAGCGGACGACGTCAGTGGGTCACCGAGACCTGCAATCGCCGACGTCCACTGAGCACCGCTCGCGACCGCGCCACGCATCGCACAGACCCAACCGTCCGTGGTGGACGGACCTTGAGCTGAGGCGCGCCAGGGATCCCGTCTCGGTCATTGTGGTCGCCATCTCCTTCACGACTCAGCGTGCTCCGGCTTCCCGGCCGGGACGACCGGCTGGCGGCTGTCCGTGCCCCCGGGGACGAGTGACGGCTGGTGTCGACATCCGGCTCGTGGCGCCACTGGCCGGCCTTGCACTGTCGGTCGACAGCGGTCCCAGTGTGGCGCGCAGCTCGCTGATGCGCGCCTGCGCGTATGCCAGACGGTTCTGATCGCGCATCATGCTTTCGGAAATCGTGAGGTGTTCGATCACCCCAGGTTCGAGGCCCAGGTCGGCGTTGATTCTTCCGAAGTGTGCCGGCCAGGAATGCGGGGCGCGTGCGCCAGTGATGCGGGCGGCCTGCCGGATGACGTCGCGCAGGTGGTCGCCCTCTCGTTGGCTACGTGCGACCAGCTCGTGGATGAGGACGTCGCCGAGAGGGGTCCTGTTGTCGATGGCGCGCAGTAGAGCCTCCTTCCCTCGGGTCTCGAGGAGTTGGGCTGGGTCGGAACCTTCGGGCAGGACCACGAGGTCGGGATCGATGTCTGCGGCGTTCAGATGCCAGAACGCCTTCTGGGCGGCGACCCATCCAGCTGCGTCGGCGTCCATGGCGATGGCGACTCGATGGTTGCCGACTCCTCCTGCGCATCGGCGAAGGAGTCTGACTTGATCGACGGTGAGGGCAGTGCCAAGGGGGGCAACGCCGACGGCGGTGCCGCGAGTCGCAGCAGTGATGGCGATGGCATCGAGGGGGCCTTCGACGATGACCGGCAGAGTGCCGCCCGGTATGTCGCCGACCCATCCGGCGTATCCGAAGAGTGTTTCGCCCTTGGTGAAGATGGCCGTGCTCCGGGTGTTCAGGTACTTCGGTCCGCCGTAGTCGGCGTCCGACTTGGTGGGATTGCGGCGGCCGACGAACCCGAGAACGTATGCGCCGGCGCCCGGTTGCGGGTCCCAGATGGGCAGGATCAGGCGGTCGCGGAAGGCGTCGCGGT
The DNA here is from genome assembly GCA_964503015.1 of uncultured Nocardioides sp. GTDB lineage: Bacteria > Actinomycetota > Actinomycetes > Propionibacteriales > Nocardioidaceae > Nocardioides. The sequence continues at coordinate 2,116 of CAZDAO010000444.1, forward strand.
AGTAGGTGGTGCCGTCGTCCCGTCGTCGACGGGAGACGAGGCCTGCTTGATCGAGTTCATCCAAGGTGGCGCCACGCGCGGTGAGGTGCCGGATGAGGCTCTGTCCGCTTCCTGGCGCGTAGCCGACTGCGTAGTGCGGGTGGTCCGTGAGGTCGGTCCCGAGACGATGCCGGAGGTAGTCGGGACCCCACGAGTGTGGGTAGAGGGAGCGGTAGTAGTCGAGGGCCTGCTGGTTGAGCTCGTGCAGGCGTGCTGCTGGGACCTCACCTGGCCGGGGAAACGCGTCCTCGGGCGTCACCGCGTCTGCCTCGACGTAGGGGAGAGGGAGGGCCAACGGGTCCTCGTCGCTGCGCAGAGGGACGGTTGAGGACAGGTGAGAGTCGACATCCTCAGGGAGATACGGCGGTGCGACACGGGGGCTGTGGGCGGCGCGCGAGCTGGGGCGGAGGCTGAGGGTCGTGCCGAGATCGGCGTCGGACATCTCGCCGGGGTCGACAGGTTCTGGAGGCGTCGTGGGCTCGTCGGTGAGCATGGCGATGCGGAGGACAAGTGCGTCGGCAACGTCGGTCCCGGACAGGGTTCCGTCGCGGGGCAGTCCGTTGATGGCGCTGGCGAGCGTTTCTCCCGGGTCCCATCCTCGGCGGATGCGGGCTTCGTCGACAGCGGCGACGATCGCGGGCCAAGCGGAGGTCTGCTGCAGGTAGTGGGCCTTGCTCTCCCCGACGAGCTCGACCAAGTCGTCACACCAGGGCGGTCGTAGCAAGTCGGAGGTGTGCTCGTCCGCGGCGAGTGCGACTGGCCCCAGGTGGGGAACCATCCGCCACCACAGCGCGGCGGCGGGCTGCTCGTCGGGCAGCGGTCGTGCTGCGCCGAGTTCTGAAGTGTGGGAGTTGAGAGCGTCGTGGAGGTAGTCGCCCACAGGAAGACCGGCGCGTTCGAGTCGGGCGAGTCGCTGGCTCAGGGCGTTGGCCCACGGGTCGGCATGAACGGCGTCCGGCAATTGGTGGTACCAGTTGCGTTGACGGAAGGGGTAGCTGGGACGTGTGGCACGTACGTCACGTTTGAGCTGGGCTTGGTAGGTGCCGGGGGTCCCGATGGCGTGCTCGCCGGTGGGACGCAGGTCAGTGTCGTCGGTGCGGGTTGCGGCGCGCCAGATCGCGAGCCTTGTGCGCAGGTCGGTGGCCTCGTCTTCGAGGAAGGGTTGGGCCCAGACGGGTGCGGTGGAGCTGTTCCATCGACGCGAGTCCGTGCTCACGACCTCGGCTTGTTCGACCACGAGCCGGTGGTAGGCGGATACGAAAGGTCCCCAGGTTGGCTCTGTTGCCAATTGGGACGGGATGCCGGGGAGCCAAGGGAGAGGGCCCACGTCGGCGGGCTCGCTTCGGGTGTCTCTCGCAGCGGGATGGGCTGAACGGCTGCCCGCTGTCGCAGTGGCTGGGGAGCCGGATTCGTGGAGCAGGCTGTCGATGCGGGCGTCGAGAACGGCTGCGGGGTCGCGTGCATCGGCGAGTGACGCGACTGCGTTGGCCGAGGACAGTAGGTGGGTCGGGTCGTGACCGTTGAGGGATGCCAGTGCGAGGTGGGAACGAAGCGTGGG
>CAZDAO010000445.1:0-3698 GCA_964503015.1 uncultured Nocardioides sp.
GATGAGCATGGTGAGCTCGGCGAGGTAGTCGCCGGTGAGGACGTCCAGGCTCTGCCCATCCTCCGTGGCGCCCTCGAGCATCTCCCGCATCGCGCTGAGCCGGTCGCCGTAGAAGCCGGAGCAGTTGCCGATCCGCAGGATGCCGGTCGAGGTCCCGCTCATCGCGGCGCCCTCCCGCCACCCGGCTGGCCGGCGAAGGCCTGCGCGATGTCGAGCCACCGGTCCACGTCGGGCCCGGTCGCGACGAGGTCGGTGTCGGCGCGGTGCACACGCTGCGTGACGAGGCGGCAGAAGTCGCCTGCGCTCCCGGTCAGCGTCTGGGCCGCGTCGTCCGGACCCCAACCCCACACCTCGCCCGAGGGCGCGACCAGGTCGATGCGGAACTCCTCGGCCGGCGCGTCGAGGCCGTGCACCCCGAAGGCGAAGTTGCGGGTGCGGACGCCGAGGTGGGCGACGTGCCGGATCCGGTCGGTGTCCTCGACCGGGGCGCCGAGCGCCTCGTGCACGTCGAGGCTGTGGGCCCAGGTCTCCATCAGCCGGGCGGTCGCCATCGAGGTCGCCGACATCGGGGGCCCGAACCACGGCATCCTCTCCCCGCTCGGGTACGCCGCCAGCGCGGCCTGGAGGTCGCCGCGCGCCGTGCGCCAGCGCGTGAGCAGGTCGGCCTCCGCCGCGAGCGCGTGGGCCTGCGCGTCGACGAAGCCGTCGGGGTCGGCGATCGCCGCGAGCACCACCTCGTCCCAGGCCTGCTTGTCGGTCGCCGCCTTCAGCGCCACCGCGTCGGTCCAGGCGAGGTGCGCGACCTGGTCGGCCACGTCCCAACCGGCAGCGGGCGTGGGGGTGTGCCAGCCGGCGTCGTCGAGGCCCGCGACGAGCGCGTCGAGGCGGTCGCCCTCCGCGGCGAGGTCGGCCAGCACCTGGGTCAGGACGTCGCTCACTGCTGCTCCTTCGTCTCGCGGTCCTCGCGGTGCAGCTCCCGGTCCAGCACGTCGGCCCACTCCCGGAGGATCCGGCGGCGGCGTGCGGAGTCGTCGGTGATCGTCGAGGCCAGGCCCAGGCCGCGCACCAGGTCGAGGGTCGCCTGCACCAGCTCGCGGACGCCGGGCTGCGACTCGTCGGCACCCAGGGCGGCGACGGTGAGCCGGTGCGCCTCGCGCCCGACACGCTGCTCCAGCGGCGCGACCGAGGCGAGCAGCGTCTCGTCGGTGCGGGCGGCCACCCACAGCTCGAGCGCCGCCGCGAACACCGGCGAGGCGAAGTGGTCGCCGAGCATCTCGAGCATCGCGCGGAGTCGGGTGCGCCGCCCCGTGAGCGTGGCGACCGGCTCGGCACTCAACCGGTCGAAGGCCTCGGCCAGCTCGGCGCCGCGGCGCTCGGTGAGGTGCTCCACGGCCGCGACGACCAGGTCGTTCTTCGTCGGGAAGTGGTGCAGCTGGGCTCCCCTGCTGACGCCCGCGCGCTCGGAGACGAGGGTGGTCGAGGTGCCGGCGAAGCCGCGCTCGACCAGCAGCTCGACCGTGGCCTCCAGCAACCGGGCCCGCATCGCCCGGCTGCGGTCGGCCTGGGGCACGCGGGCCTGCGCGGCAGGCGCGGACGGGGACGGCATGCGGCGAGCCTGCCGTACCACAAACAAACAGTCAAGCCTGACTTTTACTTCAGGCAGGACCGCTGACCTGCGTCGTACTGCCGGGGGCGCCGCAGGGAGACTCCGAGCTCTCCCAGAGCTCCCCCGCCAAGGCTTCGACGCGCCACCAGTACGACCCCGGGTCCAGCCAGATCGGCCCCGACTCGACGTCCCCGTTGCCGAGCAGGCTCAGCGGATACTGACCGATCGCTGACGTGCAGCCCGGCGTGTTGTAGAGCTTGACCACGAGGTCGACCTTCATGGGGAACGGCACTCCCGACACGCGCGCGGTGACCTTCGAGTTCCCCACCGCGGCGGTGGCCGGGGCCGTGACGGAGACACCGGTCCGCGCACGGACCTTCACGACTGCCCCGCAGGTGACGAGGGGGAGATTCGTGTCGGTTCCGTCGAGCGCGACCCGCCACGCGTAGTAGCCGCCCGCGGCTGGTCGGATCGCGGGCAGCGTGTAGGCCCCGGCGCTCGTGACCGTGCTAGCGACCTGGCCGACTGAGGGGGCGGTGCAATCCGCGGCGCCGGCTGTGGCGAAGGGGCCGTGAAGGGTCGCGGTCGCCGAACGGGCCGCCGGGTCGCCGGACACCGTCGTCACGACCTGGGCCGGGTCTCCGGCACTGAGGGTCGCGGGCGCCGCCCTCAGGCTCAGGGTCTGCGGCCCGCGCACCGCGGCCCGCGCCGAGACGACGAGCGTGCGGGTCCGGCCACCCTCGACGGCCGCGGCCTGGCGCCGCCTCTCCGGGCTCCGCAGGTAGAGCAGGTGCTCGGGCACGGGGTCCACCGTGGCGGTCACGTCGTGCCAGCCGCGGGCGTGGGCGGCGAACCGGGCGACGGCCCGGCCGTCGTCGCCCGTGACCACCTCGCGCGACTCGCCGCCCATCCCCAGCGTGACCGGCAGGCCCGGCGCGGGCCTTCCGTGACCGTCGAGCACGCTCAGCGTGACCGCGACCGTGCCCCCGACGTCGGTCGCCTCGACGCCGATCCGGGCGGTGTACGCGCCGGCGCTGCGCCGCGACTGCCGCAGCATGATGCGGGCGAACCGCGCCACGGCGGATCCGTTGCCCGACTGGTGGATGCGCCGCGCGCCGAGCCGCCGGTCGATCCGCCAGCGGCCACCCACCAGCAGGTGGTAGACGCTCGCGTCGACGGCCGCGGACTGCGTGGCCTCGCGGTAGGCGCCGTACTTGGAGAGGATCCAGGCCGCCCGCTGGATCTCGCCGCGCGAGGCCCGCGCGCCGGCGAGGTCGTCCACCTCGTGCGCAGGTCGGAAGCCCGCCCGGTTGGGCCGTCGGGTCGGCGTCGTGAGGTAGAGCTCGTGGTCGCCCACCCGGTAGCCGCCGATCCACCCTCCGGCCGCGTCGCCGGTGGCGGGGATGGCGTAGCCGGACCACCGGTGCGGAGCACCGCCGCCCGCCGCGACGGCGGTCCCGGTCGCGCCGGCGAGACCGGTGCCGACGAGCAGGAGTGCGGCCAGGCGGGCCCCACGTCGGCGGGAGCGCTGCGGGTCGGTCATGAGGCCTCCTCACCCCACCGGCGTCGGCGACACCGTGCCGGGGTCCGTGGGTGTCCCCGTCGGCCGCGCGGGCGCGGACGGGGTCGCGGACGGAACCGCGACGGGCGGCGGGGTCGGGGTCGGGGTGGGCGTGGCAGTGGCGGTGGGGGTGGCGGTGGGCATGGCGGTGGGCCTGGCGGTGGGCATGGCGGTGGGCGTGGCGGCGGGGGTGGAGGTGGACGTCGCCGACGAGGACGGGGACTGCGCCGCCGGGACCACGTCGGGGGTGGTCACGGAAGGCGGCGTGGTCACGGAGACCTCGCCGCGCACGCCGCTCGCGGACTCGGAGGTCGCGGTCCACTGGTAGGTCCCGGCGTCGAGCCCGGAGACGACGACCTCGCGCCCGTCGGGGGCACGGACCACGACCTGGCGTACGACGCGCAGGCCGCCCGGGCCACGCACCACCAGCCGGACCGCCGCGGGCCGCCGGGTCGCGTGCACCGCGAACGCCGCCGCCCCGGCGCCCGCGCGGACCGTGCGCACCCGGACGGTGCGGCTCGCCCCGGCGGC
>CAZDAO010000446.1:0-3684 GCA_964503015.1 uncultured Nocardioides sp.
GACGGGCGCCTGTAGCTCAACGGATAGAGCATCTGACTACGGATCAGAAGGTTTGGGGTTCGAATCCCTACAGGCGCGCAAGACGCTGGCGGCCCTCGTTGATCGGGGGCCGTTGTGCGTTGCCGTGCCGGACGTACTGGTGTTGGTGCATCGGGACCTCCGTCGTCGTGGTGCTCCCAGCCTCCGACGCCGTCCCGGCGTGGCGGCAGGTCCGAACGACTCGTCCCGGCAGGGCCGGACGTCCCGGTCCGGGTCAGCCGATCTCGACCGGGTCCGAGCAGAACGTGGCCTGGCCGGCACCCGCGCGGCCGTGGTTGACCGTCGTGACGCCGTCGACGTCGTGGAAACCCCAGCTCGGGTCCCGGCCGACGAGGACACCGACGCAGAAGACGACCGGCCCGGACACCGGCACGTCGCCGGCATCGACGGTCGGGGGCGCGTACGCCTCCGGCGGCAGCGGCACGCGCAGCGTCTCCTCCAGGGTCTCTCCGGGAGGAAGGATGGTGACCCCGATCCACGGCAGCGCGTCACCCCCGGCGTCGGACGAGACGGGGAAGACGCGCTTGGCGACCTCCGTGCCGTCGGCCGTCGCCACGACGTAGGCCGTGTCGGGGCGCTCGGAGAGTCGCCCGTACGTGTCGGGCACCCGGTTGGTGACGAGCAGCTCGTCGGCGGACCGGTTGGTCAGCGACCACTCGATCGCGAGCTCGTCCCCCGCCGGCGACAGGGTGGCGGAGAAGTCGACGTCGGGGGCCTCCACGGTCGGCGTGGGCGTCGACGGGCTGCCCGGCTCACCCGGGTCGTCCGGCCCGGACGAGCTGGACGTCGCGGTGCACGCGGCGAACGCCGCGGACAGGCCGATCACCAGCGCGATGGCGCGGATCCTCATCGTGCTCCCTCGGTCGGTGGCTCAGTTGTAGCTCTCACGGTCTTCCCAGCCGATCTCATCACGCAGACCGTTCTCGGTGAGCTCCACCGGGTGGTCGGGGTCGATGATCTCGGGCGTGCTCGGGTCGTGGTCGTGGTCGACCGTCAGGCCGACGGCGGTCCGCTCACCCTGGTTGACCCCGTGGTCGACCTCGTCGTCACCGTTGTAGTCGGTGTCGTCGAAGTTCTCGCTGAAGAAGTCGTAGATGTGTGCCATCTCGTGGTAGAGCCCGGCAATGGGCGGCCGGCCCTCGCCGCCGCCCTGGCGGTGCGGGTTGTACTCGATGGTGCCGTCGCCGTGGGCGTAGTTGTTGTCCTCGGTCAGCTCCCGGATCGTCACGGTGTCGCGGTTGATGCCGAGGAAGCCGGAGTTCTCGTGCTCGTCCTGGAGGGCCGCGAGCATCTGCTGCCCGGTGGGCGAGGCGGCGAGCAGGTCGAGGTCGGCCTGCACCCGGGCCACGAACTCGGGCGACCCCTCGATCTTGATGAAGTCGGAGAGGTCGTCGAGCTGGATGGTGACGGTGGTCTGCGTCTCGACGTCGTCGGCGTCGGTGTCGCCGTCCTCGCCGTACGACGTGTCGCTGCCGGAGCCGCCGTAGGTGGTGTCGTCGCCACGGCCGGCGTAGTGGACGTCGTTGCCGGCGCCACCGACGAGCGTGTCGTCGCCGCGGCCGCCCGAGACCGTGTCGTCACCGTCGCCACCGAGGACGGAGTCGTCGCCCTCCGCGCCCTCGAGGTAGTCCTTGCCCTCGCCGCCGGAGACCGTGTCGTCGCCGTCGAGACCGTAGGCCGTGTCGTCGCCGTGGCCGCCGTAGACGTCGTCGTCACCGCCCTGGCCGTCGAGGTAGTCGCGGTCCGCGCCGCCGGAGACGTAGTTGTCGCCCCCACCGGCGTCGATGCTGTCCCGGCCGTCGCCACCCACGTGCGTGTTGTCGCCGTCGGAGTGGTCGCGCACGACGTCGTCGCCCTCGCCGCCCGCCACGGTCACCCGCACGTCGTCGCCGCTCTGGACGGTGATGGTGTCGTTGCCGTCGCCGGTGCGGACCACCACCTCCTGCCCCGGAGGCACCCGGTAGGGCACGCCGTTGATGATCACGAAGGTCACGCCGGTGTCCGGGTTGGTCCACACCGTGACCGTGTCGTCACCGTCGCCGGTGTTGACGACCGTCTGGTCACCGTTGTGGATGATCCCGGGCTCGCCGCTCTCCTCGGGCACGTCGAAGCCGTCGGCGCTGCCGTCGGCGACGCTCTCCCACGTGGAGGCGACGTCGTCCCACTGGGAGCTGAGGGCCTTGAGCGAGGCCGATCCGCGGGCCAGCTGCGCGTCGAGGTCGGCACGGATGTCCTGCGCCTCTGCCTCGGTACGCCGGATGCGCTCCTCCTCGGCCTCGTCCTCGGGGAAGAACTGCACCCACGTGCCGAAGCCGATGTGCCGGATGCCGGACACGGTGGCCCACGAGTTGTCCAGGTGGGCCTGCGCGATGCGGACCACGCCCGCCCCGTCCCGCAACACCTCGGCGATGGCGGTCGCCACGTCACCGGCAGTGTCGAGGGAGGCGACCAGCTGGCGCCGGTGGTCGTCGAACGACTCCGCCGTCCGACCCTCCCAACCGGCGGCCATCACCGCGGCCGCCTTGGCGTTGAACGTGTCGCCGGAGCCGGTCAGCGCGCTGGCCACGTCGTCCCAGCCGTTGGCCGCCGACTCGAGGTCACCGGCCTGCTCGGCGAGCTCCCAGATCCCCTGTCCCATCACTCCACCCCCAGGATCCGGCGCAGGATCGGGTTGTCGGTCACCTCGCCGGCGGTGGCACGACTGACCCGGGCCGCCTCCTCGTCCTGGGCCGAGATGTCGAAGGCACAGGTGTAGAGGTCGTCCATGTCGGCCTCGAGCACGGCCGCCAGGCGCCCGATGGCGACGTCACCGGCATCGAGCGTCGCGGTGTGCGCGGCGACGAAACCGGGGCCGCCGGACGAGTTGCCGGCGGCTCCCGAGTCGACCTGCAGCGTGGCCGCCTGACCGCTCCAGATGGTGTTGAGCTCGCGGGACTCGGCCAGGCAGGTGTCGGCCAGGCCGCACAAGTCCTCCGGTGTGACCTGCATCGTTGCTCCGTCCGTCGGCTCCGGGGTCTGACTCCTGTGGTGCCCGCCCCGAGCACGCGCCAAACCCGCGCTGCGCCGCCGGCCGGTCGGTGCGAGGTCAGGCCCTCAGCCCTGCCAGATCCGCAACCAGTCGACGGACATCGTCTGCGGCAGCTGCTTGTCCTTCATCTGCGACAGCTCGTAGTCGGAGGCCAGCAGGCTCAGGATCGGGAACTGCGGCTGGCCCGACACGCCCTTGCGGGTCCGCCAGGTCTCCTTGCCGTCGATGCGGAAGACGTAGGACCGGGGCGTCCACTCGACGGAGAACACGTGGTAGCGCTTCGACCAGCCGTCCCGCTTGTTCGCGAGGAAGCTCCTCGGCTTCTTGATCCACGACCCCGTCTTGACCACGTGACCGCGACGCTTCCAGTGGATGAAGCTGGTCAGGCCGCCTCGCGGGTGCTTGTTGCCGAAGTACTCGATGACGTCGATCTCCGCACCCGCCCGGCGCGGCTTGCCCGGACGCGACGTCTGCGGCTGCAGCCAGAAGCTGCTGTGCTGGCCGCGCCGCTTGTGCATCTTGATGCGGGCGGCAGCGAAGCCGTACCGGAAGGCGACCCTGTTCTCGGTCGAGATGTGCCCGTTGAGGCGGTAGGCGAAGCGGCCGGAGGACTTGCC
>CAZDAO010000447.1:0-3678 GCA_964503015.1 uncultured Nocardioides sp.
CCGGCCTGCCGGCCGCGGCGTGCGCCGTGATCGCGCGGTCGAGCCCGCGCGAGCGCAGCCACGCGAGGTCGGAGACGGTCGCACGCGTGCCGGGCAGCACGACGAGGTCGGCACCGGCCAGCGCCCGCGGGTCGGAGGCGAACACGACGTCCACCCCCGGCTCGATGCCGAGCGCGTCGACGTCGGTGAAGTTCGAGATCCGGGGCAGGCGCACCACCGCGACCCGCAGCCGCGCCTGGTCGTCGCGCGCCCGGCGGCCGGTGAGGTCGAGGGCGTCCTCGGAGTCGAGCCAGAGGTCGGGATGCCACGGCAGGACGCCGTACACCTCGCGGCCGGTCAGCTCGCGCAGCTCCTCCAGCCCCGGCCTCAGCAGGTCGAGGTCCCCTCGGAACTTGTTGACCACGAAGCCCGCGACCAGCGCCTGGTCGGCCGCGGACAGCAGTGCCACCGTCCCGAAGAACGCGGCGAACACCCCGCCCCGGTCGATGTCACCGACCACCACCGTCGGCACCGCCCCGTGCCGGGCCAGCCCCATGTTGACGTAGTCACCGGCGCGCAGGTTGATCTCCGCAGGGCTGCCCGCACCCTCGACCACGACGAGGTCGTAGCGCGAGGAGAGGTCGTCGAAGGCGGCGTACGCCGCGTCGCGCAGGTGGGTGCGCCCGCCGACGAAGTCCGTCGAGTCGATGCTGCCGCCGGGCTGCCCCATGACCACGACGTGGCTGCGCCGGTCGCCGCCGGGCTTGAGCAGCACCGGGTTCATGGCCGCCTCCGGCTCGGCGCCCGCGGCGACGGCCTGGATCCACTGCGCGCGCCCGATCTCTGCGCCCCGCCCGTCGGGAGTGGCGCAGACCATCGAGTTGTTCGACATGTTCTGCGCCTTGAAGGGCGCGACCTTGATCCCGCGCCGGGCGAAGGCGCGGCACAGCGCGGTCGTGACGATCGTCTTGCCGGCGTCCGACGTCGTCCCGGCGACCAGCAAAGCGCTCACGACGCCAGCCTAGGGAACCGCGGTCGTGCGACCTGCGACCAGTCCAGACAGAATCTTTACCGACCATCTGTTTCATTCCTGAGACAGACGGGCAGAGTAGGTGTATGGGCAAGCTGATCTTCGACAACCGGGTGATCGTCGTCGTCTTCCTCGCCCTCTCGTTCGTCAACGCCTACGCCATCCAGGCCGGCTGGTACGCCTGAGCGTCCCGCCCCGGGCATGACACGATTCCCCGGTGGCGACACCCGAGCTCTCCTCTGACTGCTCGCGGTGCTTCGGCCTCTGCTGCGTCCTGCTCCCCTTCACCGCGGCGGCCGGGTTCGGCGTCGACAAGCCCGGCGGCACGCCCTGCCTGAACCTCGCCGACGACGACCGCTGCCGCATCCACGCCACCCTGCGTGAGGACGGCTGGCCCGGCTGCACCGTCTTCGAGTGCTTCGGCGCCGGCCAGCAGGTCTCGCAGGTGACCTACGGCGGCGTCTCCTGGCGCGAGCAGGACAACCTGCCAGAGATGGCCGCCGTGCTCTCGGTGGTCCGTGCGCTCCACGAGATGCTCGTCCACCTCGACGAGGTGTCGCGCCGTTCACCGGACCCGGTCGCCGCCGCGACCCGGTCCGAGGTGGAGATGCTGCGCGGTGCTGACCCCGAGACGCTGCTCACCTCCGACCTCGATGGCCTGCACGAGCGGGTCGGCGGCCTGCTGTCGGAGGCCAGCACCCGCGTACGACGCTCCCACCCGGGTGCGGCCGACCGCTCGCGCGCCGACCTCGCCGGGCGGCGCCTGGTGGGCGACCACCGCGGCTGGACCTTCCGCGGAGCGGTCCTGATCCGCGCCGACCTCCGGGCGGCCGACCTCCACGACGCCGACCTGCTCGGCGCCGACCTGCGCGACGCCGACGTGCGCGGCTGCGACCTGTCCACGACGCTCTTCCTCACCCAGCCGCAGGTCAACGCCGCGCGGGGCGACGCCGCGACAGTCCTGCCCTCCGGGCTCCGGCGGCCCGGGCACTGGGGCTAGCAGGCCGCTGGACGGGAAGACGCCGCCCGCGCGCCGCCCGGCGTCGCGCCATCACGCGGATCGACCGGCAGGCTCCTCAAGCGCGGGTGCCTCGCCGAAGGCGTGCCGGTCGCCGAACGGGTTGTCGCAGAAGATGACCGACCAGTGCGCACAGCCGATCGCCTCGTCGACGAGCGGCGCCTCGTCGACCGCCACCACCCAGAGGTCGGCCGCGAGGTCGGACCGCTCGCCCAGCACGGGGCGCGCGGAGTCCAGCGCGCTGGTGCACCAGGGTTCGCCGTCGGCGCCGGCGGGGTCGACGTACGTCACGTCCGCGTCGTCGAGCGTCCCCAACCGCTGGCACCCGTCGTACGCCGCGCCGGCCTCGCCCTCGACCGCGAGCAGCGCGAGTCCCTCACCCGGCGAGCCGACACGCCACGCGGTGACGCTGCGGACCGAGCAGACCTCGCGGTAGCCCTGCACCATCCAGCCCGCGTCGTCGGTCTCGAAGCGGCACGCCTGCTCGACCCAGTGGGCGTCGGGCTCGCGCCCGGCCGCGCCGACGAGGTCCTGCTGCCGGTCGGCGGCCGCGGGGACGGCGTCCTCGAGCTCGACCGTCATCCGCTCCGCGATGTCGCCGCGCCGCTCACGGGCCTCGAGGACCACGGCGCAGTTGACCGCGAGGTAGCCCAGGACGACGAGCGCGAGGAGACCGGCGACGATCCGCAGGAACAGGCGCATGGCCCCCATGTGTACCCGAATCTGAGTGCCGATACCGAGGGCAGAGCCGTGCGCGGTGCCCGACACTCGGCGCATGGACACCTCCTGGCAACGCCCCGGACTGCGCGCGGCCCTCCTGTACGCCGTCGCCGCGGGCCTCCTCGGCACCGTGGTCTCCCTCGTCAGCCGCGTCGAGCTCACCCGCCGGCACGTCCCGACCCGCGAGCTTCCCGACGGCCCCGTCATCGTGGTCGCCAACCACACGAGCTTCGCCGACGGCATCCTGCTCGCACTCGTCGGCCGGCGGCTCGGCCGCTCGCTGCGGCTGATGGCGACCGGGGGCGTCTTCCGCTCCGGCCTCGTGGGTCCGGTCGTGCGCCGCCTCGGCTTCATCCCGGTCCTGCGCGGCACCAGCAGCGCCGCCGGCTCCCTGGACGCGGCCGCCGAGGCACTGGCCGCCGGCGAGGCCGTCGGGCTCTTCCCCGAGGGCCGCATCACCCGCGACCCCGACCAGTGGCCGGAGCGCAGCAAGACCGGTGCGGTCCGTCTCGCGTTGCGCACCGGCGCGCCCGTGGTGCCGGTCGCGATGGTCGGCGCGCACCGGGTGGTCGGCCGGCGCCGCATCCTCGGCCGCCTGCTCGGCAACGTGCTGACCCGGCCGCTCGTGCGCATCGAGGTGGGCGAGCCGATCGACGTACGCCGTCTCGCGGGCGTCGCCGGGGACGCGGAAGCCGCTGCGGTCGGCGACGCGACCGTGCGGCGGGTGGCCGACGAGGTGATGGCCGAGCTGGTCAGCCGCGTCGCCGACCTGCGTGGCGAGCCGGCGCCGTACCCGCTCGGCGTGCCCGAGGAGGCGCTGGCGCCATCCGAGGCCGCTCAGGAGTAGCGGTGGCTCTTGGCCGCGTGGCCCTTCTCGCGCGTGCAGGTGCGGCCGCTCATGTTGCGGTGGCCGCAGAGGTCGTCGGTCGCC
>CAZDAO010000448.1:0-3674 GCA_964503015.1 uncultured Nocardioides sp.
GCGTGCAGGGCCAGCGCCTCGGTGAGGGTCGACTTGCCCGCGTCGGGGTGGCTGATGACGGCGAACGTACGGCGGGGGCGGGTGTCGGGCACCGCGTGAATCTACCGGCGACGGGGCCCGAGTCCCGCTTCGGCGGTGCCGCACCTGAGGCGGGGCGGACGTCGAGCTCCTGAGCGCGCCGCTCGCGGCGCACTCGGTCCGCAGCGCCACCTTCCTGCGATGGACGGCGTTCGATCGCAGGAGGGTGGTGCCACGGACGGAGTGTCCGCGTCAGCGCGCCCTCCCGGCACGTCGAGCCCGGCCGGTCACCCGCGGCGGCCGAGCCCCTTGTAGAGGTCGATCTCGGCGCGGAGGCGGTAGGGGAGCGGCGCCCCGCGGGAGGCGAGGGCCGAGGCGTAGGCCTCGAGCGCGTCGAGCAGGGCGGACCTCAGCTGGAGCTGGTCCTGTGCCCGGACGGCGCCCCTGGCGACCTCGAGGCGGTGGCGGGCGTGGCCGATCTCGGCGAGCAGGGCGACGAGCTGCGCGTGGTCGGGCTGCTCGGTGCCGGGTCCTGCTTCCTGCATGGGACTTCCGACCTGACCGCAGGGCCGACGCACGGTGCGGCGGCGTGACGGACGCCGTCAGCGTACGCCACCGCGCGCACGCGAGCCGCCGGTCAGGTGGACGCCCACCGGTCCGCCCGGTCAGTTCTGGGTGATCCTCCCCTCCACCTGCGGGTCGACCGGGCTGTTGGCCGTCACGTAGTCGGTGGCGACCTGCATCAGGTCGTCGCCCGGCTGCTGGACGTCGGTGCCCTGCGTGAACACCGAGTAGCCGTCGCCGCCGGTGTACATGAAGTCGTTGGTGACCAGCCGCACGGAGTCGCCGTCGGCGATGGGCGTCTGCGTCCCACCGATCCCGTCCGGTGTCCGCCACATGCCGTCGACGACCGCGGTCGTGCCCTCGCAGTGGAACGTCGCTCGGAGGCCGGAGACCTGCGGGAAGCGCCCGGTCGCGATGGCCGGGTTGCACACCGGCGAGAAGCCGTTGAGGAACGCGGTGCGCAGCTGGGCGCCGGTGAGGGTGAGGATCGTGGTGCGGTTGCCGAACGGCAGCACCGCGAACATCTCACCCCACGTGACCTCGCAGGCCGCCTCGCCGGCGCTCGGCGGTGAGCAGACCAGGTCCTGCCGCAGTCCGCCGGAGTTGGTGTAGGCCGCGTCGATGCCGGGGTACTTCCCGCGCATCGCGTCGGCCACCATGTTGCCCATCTCGGACTCCCGCAGCCGGGTGGGGTCGCGCAGGATGTCGTTGGCCTGCGTGCCGATGACCTGGTTGCGGAGCACGGCGGTCTGCGCGTTGGCGTCGTCGACGATCGCCTGGACGTCGGCCCGGCCGGTCACACCGAGGGTCTTGGCCACCCGCGTCGCGCCGCCGGCCCACGCCACGTCGCCGTTGCGCACCATCAGCTGGAGCACCGAGTACGACGCTCCGGCGTTGATGCCCTCGGTGATGAGGATGTCGCCGCGCATCAGGTTGGAGACCCGGTGCGTGTGACCCACCACCATCGCGTCGACGGTCGTGCTCTGGAGCTGGTCGGCGATCTCGATGATCGGGCCCTCCCACGGCGCTCCGGGCGTGGTGCCGACCGGGTTGGCGCCGAGCGCGGTGCCCTCGTGGATCACCACGACCTGGACCTTGACGCCACGCCGCCGCAGCCGCTCGGACTCGGCCTTGATCCGGGGGCCCTCGTCGAGGAACTCCAGGCCCTCGGTCGCTCCCGCCGCGACGAGCTCGGGCGTCCCCTCCAGCCCGGCCCCGATCACACCGACCTTGACCCCGTTGACGCGGAACACCTTCGACGGGGTCACCCAGTCCGGCGCCTCGCCGGTGTCCTCCTCGACGATGTTGGTCGCCAGGAACGGGAAGTCGGCGCGAGCCTGCTGCTCGAGCAGCCGCGCGACCCCGTAGTCGAACTCGTGGTTGCCGTACGACGTCGCGTCGAGGCCCCAGGCGTTCTCCACGTCGATCGCCGGCATGTCGTCCAGGAGGGCCGAGTTCGGGGGAGAGGCGCCGACGTTGTCGCCGCCCGCCAGGATCAGGCCCTCGCCGGGCAGCGCGGCGAGCTCCTCGTCGAACATCGTCGCGAGGAACGACGCGCCGCCGACGCGGGCGTTGATCGCGTTGTCGTAGGCCCGCGTCGTCGGGTCGAGCTGGCCGTGGAAGTCGTTGAGGCCGACGATCGGCACCGGGGTGTACTTGCGGCCGTCGTGCGCCACGTCGAGCAGCACCTCGCCCTGGCTGTGCTGCGGCTCGGGGATCCCGAGGAGGAACGCCAGCGTCGGGGCCAGGTCGATCGAGCGTGCCGTGACCCTGCCGCGCCCGACGCCCTCACCGCCGGCGATGAACGTCGCGCGCATGTTGACGTTGGCCGCGAGGTCCTGGAGGTCCGGGACATAGCCGTGCTGCCCGAAGAAGTGCGAGGGAGCCACGAGCGTGCCCGGCGTCTCCGCGTCGAACTGGTAGGGCGGGAACGAGAAGACCACGAGGTCACCCGTCCGGGTCGGGTGCGCCATGTCGGCGGTGCTGCCCGGCCCGTTGGGGATGTGGCGCGCCTCGGCCTTGGTGAACGCGCGGTCGATCATCCGCCATCCCTCGGGGCTGCCGTCGCCCGTCCAGTCGTTGGGGTCGGTCAGGCCGAGGTACGTCGCCCTGATCGCCGCGACCGTGGCTGCCTCCTCGGCGGCGGGCACCTGCTGGAAGCCGCCGCCCGCCGGGTCGCGCCCGGCGAGGTTGAGGTAGACCTGAAGCGTGCCGCCGGCCCAGCAGGCCTTCGCCTTGCCGATGGTCTCGCCCGCAGCGGTGCGGCAGTTCGACGTCTGTGGCGTGGAGAGCAGGCCCATGTCGACCAGCGGCTTGCTCGCGTCGATCGCCAGGAACTGCGGCGCGAAGCCGTGGTCGGAGCCGACGAACGTCGTCGGGTCCTTGCCGACCAGCCGTCGCGCCAGGCGCAGCGTCCGGTCCGACTCCTCGTAGGCCTCGCGGATGAAGGCGGCGCGCTGCTTGACCCGGCCGTCCTTGACGCCGTCGAGGTCCACGTCGTCGTACGCGGGGTTGGGCGCGCCACCGGGCAGCCGCTTGCTGACCAGGCCGAGGAACTGGTGCTGGAACTCGTCGGTCGTCGGCATGCCGACCATCAGCAGGTCGGGCCGGTAGGTCTCGGCGACGTACTCCAGCATCGGCCAGTGGCCGGTCGACCAGTACAGCCCCTGCTCGACGTAGGTCTCCTCGCTGGTGACGCCGGCCTCGAGGATCGCGAAGTCGGCGGCGGTCGAGGTCGGGAACTCGGCGGCGAGGTACTCGTCGAACTCGGTGTAGCCCGGCTCACCGGGCCACGTCGGCCAGCTCGCGATCGCGCGGGTCACCGACGTGTGGAACAGCCGTACGCGCGACAGGTCGGGGGAGAGGGTCTCGACCTTGACCAGCATGCCGGCGGTCCTGCCGTCCAGCGCGCCGCCCTGGACAGTGACCTTGACGTCGGCCCACTCACCCTGGCGCAGGTCGCCGACCGCGTCGGCGCCGTCCTTGGTCGGGGAGAACAGCACCCGGTCGTAGCGCGTGCGGCCGTCGTTGCGGCTGTCGTAGACGTAGGCGTTGAGGCCGTACTTGTCCGTCGCGCCGTCCAGCACCCGCAT
>CAZDAO010000449.1:0-3672 GCA_964503015.1 uncultured Nocardioides sp.
GGCGTTGCCGATGCCCGAGAGCTGCAGCAGCTGCGGCGAGTTGATCGCACCCCCACAGAGGATCACCTCGCCCGCAGCGACGGAGTGGCGGCGGCGACCGGCGCGGAGGTAGTCCACCCCGACCGCCCGCCTGCCCTCGAACCGGATCTTCGTCGCGTGGGCGAAGGTCTCGACGGTGAGGTTCTTGCGGCCCATCACGGGGTGGAGGTAGGCCCGCGCCGCCGACATGCGCACGCCCTTGACGATGTTGCGGTCGAAGCGCCCGAAGCCCTCCTGGCGGTAGCCGTTGACGTCGTCGGTCAGCGGGTAGCCCGCCTGCTGGGCGGCCTCGAAGAACGCGCTGAAGAGCGGGTTGGTCGCCGGGCTGCGCTCCAGCTTGAGCGGTCCGGAGCCGCCGCGCCAGGCGTCGGCGCCGACCATCCCGTCGGGGAGGATCAGCGACTCCATCCGCTTGAAGTACGGCAGGCAGTGGCGGTAGTCCCACGACTCCATCCCCGGGTCGGCCGCCCACCGCTCGTAGTCCATCGGGTTGCCCCGCTGGAAGATCATCCCGTTGATCGAGGACGACCCGCCGAGCACCTTGCCGCGGGCGTGGTAGACCGTGCGGCCGCCCATCGCCGGCTCCGGCTCGGTCTCGTACCTCCAGTCGTAGAGCGGGTTGCCGATGGGGAACGGCAGCGCGGCCGGCGCGTGGATGAGCGGGTCGAACCGGTCGGTGCGGCCGGCCTCGAGCACCAGCACGCTGGTCGAGGCATCGGCCGAGAGCCGGTTGGCCAGCGCCGAACCGGCCGACCCGCCGCCGACGATGACGTAGTCGTAGCGCTTGCTCATGCGGGGTCTCCTCCGAACCAGCGCTGCGCCGCAGGCCGGATGTTGTGCCAGACGTGCTTGGTCTCGCGGTACTCCTCCAGCCCGGCGATGCCGAGCTCGCGGCCGGTGCCCGACTGCTTGTAGCCGCCCCACTCCGCCTGGGGCACGTAGGGGTGGTAGTCGTTGATCCAGACCGTGCCCATCCGCAGGCGTGCCGCCACCCGCTGGGCACGACCCGCGTCCTGGGTCCACACGGCGCCCGCCAGCCCGTAGATGCTGTCGTTGGCGATCGCGACCGCCTCGTCCTCGCCGTCGAAGGTCTCGACGGTGAGCACCGGACCGAAGGACTCGTCCTGGGTCACCGACATCGACGAGGTGCACCCGTCCAGGACCGTCGGCAGGTAGTAGAAGCCGTCCGCCAGCGACTCGTCGTCGGGGCGCGCACCGCCGCAGCGCAGGACCGCACCCTCCTCGAGCCCGCGGGCGACGTACGCCTCGACCTTGTCGCGATGGGCGGCGCTGGTCAGCGGGCCGGTCTCCGCCGCGTCGTCGAAGGGTCCCCCCAGGCGGATCCGTCGCGCCTGCTCGACGAGCGCGTCGACGAAGCGGTCGTGCACCGACTCCTCGACGATCAGTCGCGCGCCGGCGGAGCAGACCTGGCCGGAGTGGAGGAACACGGCGGTGAGCGCGTAGTCCAGCGCGACGTCGAGGTCGGCGTCGGCGAAGACGATGTTGGGGTTCTTGCCGCCGAGCTCGAGGGCGACCTTCTTCACCGTCGCCGCCGCGGCAGCACCGATCCGCCGGCCGGTCTCGAGGCCGCCGGTGAAGGACACCAGGTCGACCCGCGGGTCGGTCGAGAGCGGGGCGCCCGCCGTGGCGCCGGGACCGAGGACCAGGTTGCCGACCCCCGCCGGCAGGCCCGCCTCCTCCAGCAGGCGCATGAGGTGGATCGCCGAGTGCGGGGTCAGCTCGCTCGGCTTGAGCACGAACGTGTTGCCCGCCGCCAGGCAGGGAGCGACCTTCCAGGACACCTGGAGCAGGGGGTAGTTCCACGGGGTGATCAGGCCGCACACGCCGATCGGCTCGTGGACGATGCGGCTGACCACGTCGGGGTTGCCGGTGTCGACGACGCGGCCCGACTCCTCGGCGGCGATGCGGCCGTAGTGGCGGAACACCGACACGATGTCGGCGACGTCGTACTGGCTCTCCACGAAGCGCTTGCCCGTGTCGAGGGACTCCATCCGCGCGACCTCGTCGGTGTCGCGCTCCAGCAGGTCGGCCAGCCGCAGGAGCAGGTCACCCCGCTCGCGGCTGGACGTCCGGGGCCAGGGACCGTCGTGGAACGCGGTGTGCGCTGCCGCGATCGCCGCGTCGGTGTCGTCGGAACCGGCCTCGTCGACCTCGGCGACGAGGCTCTGGTCGGCCGGGCAGCGGATCTCGCGTCGCTCCCCCCTGCGGGCCGAGACCCACTTGCCGTCGATGTACAAGTCGGGCACGGTCGCCTCCCTCTCCTCAGCCGAACAATGCTGTGCCCCGGACGGGCCGTCAAGACCTCGGTCCGGCCCGGGTGCGTGTCACCCCCGGCGAGGTCAGCGGTGCCCCCAGCCCAGACGGTGGGACACCTCGGCGGCGGCCGCCGTCGTCAGCTGCACCACGTGGTCGAGGCGCTCCGCACCGAGGCGGAAGGTCGGGCCCGAGACGCTCATCGACGCCACCACGTCACCGTGCGCGTTGCGCACCGGCGCGGCGACCGCGGTGAGCCCCACCTCGAGCTCGTCGACCGCGAGGGCGTGCCCCTGCTCGCGCACCCGGGCCAGCTCCTCGCGCAGCTTGGCGCGCCGGGTGATCGTGTGCTCGGTGTAGGTCGACAGCGTGCCGAGGGCGGCGTCGAGCGCGTCGTCGTCGAGGCCGCTCAGGAGCACCTTGCCGTTGCTGGTCGCGTGCAGCGGGATGTGCTGGCCGACCCAGTTGTGCGGCTGCAGCGCCGAGGACCCGGCCACCTGGTCGAGGTAGAGCGCGGAGCCGTCGGACAGCACCGCCACGTTGACCGTCTCACCGGTGTCGGCGGCGAGCTGGCGGCAGACCGGCCGCGCCTCCTGCACCAGGTCGAGCCGGGCCGTGGTGGCGCCGGCCAGGCGCAGGATGCCCACGCCGAGGCGGTAGCGGCCGCGGTCGCCGGTCTGCTCGACGAGACGGTGCGCCTCGAGGGTGGCGACCAGGCGGAACGCCGTGCTCTTGTGCACGCCGAGCTCGGCTGCGATCTCGGTGACCCCGCCCTCGCCCGTGCGGGCGAGGACCTCCAGGATGCTGAGCGCCCGGTCGACGGACTGGACGCCGGCGCCGGCCTCGGCAGCGTTGCGCATGGCGCGACACTAGCGCACACGCTGTTGCGTATCGCAGACTGCGTTTCGTCAAGCGCAACAATCCAGCCGACAATGGGGCCGTCATCGACAGCACCATCGAAGGAGCAGCCTTGGGAGACTTCGTCCTCATCCTCTCGTGCCCCGACCGGCCGGGCATCGTGCACGCCGTGTCGGGGTTCCTCGTCGAGCACGGCGGGAACATCGTCGAGAGCCAGCAGTTCGGGGACAGCCTGACAGACCGCTTCTTCATGCGCATCGGCTTCACCGCCGGCGACGCCCACGACGCCGACTCGCTGCACGCGGCGTTCGACGCGGTGGCCCAGCGGTTCGCGATGGCGTACGAGCTGTGGTCCGCCCAGGCGCCGTACCGCACGCTCCTGATGGTCTCCAAGCACCTGCACTGCCTCAACGACCTGCTGTTCCGGGCGAGCACCGGAGCGCTGCAGGTCGAGATCCCGGTCGTGGTCTCCAACCACCGCGACGCCGAGCCGCTGGTCCG
>CAZDAO010000450.1:0-3668 GCA_964503015.1 uncultured Nocardioides sp.
CCAGGTGGCGCACGTCGTCGGGTCCGCCGTCGACGACCCGCGTCGAGCCGCAGACGGTGATGCGCGGGTTCCACTCGATCTCGTCGATGAGGTACGACGACATGGTGGCGGTGAGGTCGGGTCGCCGGACCACGATGGTCACCCGGCTCGCGAACCGCGCAGCGTGGATGGCCGCCTGTCCGGCCGAGTTGCCGCCGCCGACGATGACCACGTGGTCACCGGCGAGCTCGCGCGCGGCCGCCATCGCCGCGCCGTAGTAGACGCCGCGGCCGACGAGGTCCTCCAGCGACTCCACCCCGAGCCGGCGGTAGTTGACGCCCGTCGCGATGAGCACGGCGCGGGTGTGCACGTCGCCGCCCTCGGTGTGCACGATGTGGTGCCCGCCGTCGTGGCACGGCGAGATGCCGGTCGCCGGCCAGCCGGTGAAGAAGCGCGTGCCGAACCGCAGCGCCTGCCCGCGGGCCCGCTGCGCCAGCCGCATGCCGGAGATCCCGCGGGGGAAGCCGAGGTAGTTGCGGATCATCGAGCTGGTGCCGGCCTGCCCGCCGATGGCCTCGGCCTCGAGGCAGATCGTCGCGAGGCCCTCGCTGGAGGCGTACACGCTGGCCGCCAGGCCCGCCGGTCCGGCGCCCACCACGACGAGGTCGACCACCTCGTCGACGTCGATCTCGTCGGGACGGCCGTAGAGCTGGTTGGCGAGGGCCCGGACGCTCGGGCAGTGTCCGCACCAGCCCGTCATCGAGCTCACGACCGGCCAGCGGCCCTCGTTGTCGGGGCACTGTGCCATGACCTCCCGGCCGACGTCGCTGTCGGGATGGTGCACGCCGGCGGGCATGCCGACGCGGGCGAGGTAGTCGAGCAGCTCGCGCGTGAGGGTGTCCTTCTCCGGGGTGATGATCCGGACGTTCTCGACCACCGGTGCTGCCACGGTGGCGTTCCACTCGCTGAGCATCTCGCCGACCGCGGCGTGGAACTCCTCGTCGCGCGGCCCCTGCGGCATCAGCAGCAGGGCGTCGACCTTGCCGGCGGCGACGGCGTGGCGGAAGGCCTGGCTGTCCTCGCGGAAGCGGCTGACGTGCGAGACCAGCAGGCGACGCGCGGTCGGGACGACCTTCCGGGTCCCGCCGATGAGGGCGTACAGCTTCTCCTGGTCGTGGTCGGTGTCGACGACGAAGAGCGCGACCGGGTGGCCCGAGGCGAGCAGCTCCTTGGCCGAGGCCTTGGCGGCGGGCTCGTCACCCACCAGCCGGACGTCGTACTCCCGCTCGTAGCGGGCGAAGGCGTCGGCCAGCACGTCGCCGTGGTGGGCGGACGCGATGACGATCGCGGGTACTCCCATACCCCGGGATGGTAGCGCCGGGGGTCAGCCGGTGAGGTTGTGGACGTAGCACCACCGCCACGACTCGTCCGGCTCGGCGGACTCGATGACGGGGTGGAGGGTCTCGTGGAAGTGCGCGGTGGCGTGCTTGCCGATGGAGGAGTCGCAGCAGCCGATGTGGCCGCACTCCAGGCACTGCCGCAGCGAGACCCAGCGGATGCCGTCGGCCAGGCAGGCGGCGCAGCCCTCGCCGCGCTCGGTCTCGACCGCCGGGTGGGACTCGAGGTCCTCGCACTGGCGGCCCGCGCTGAAGACCAGCGTGCTCGTCCGCACGGCCTCGCGCGCCTCGCTGCCGGCGTCGAGCATCGACTCCTCGATGTCGAGCATGCCGAGGACCTGGCTCACCACCTCGGAGGGCAGCTTGCCCTTGCTGCGGACCAGCAGCACCTTGGCGCGCTCGGCCTCGATCATCTCGCCGCGGATGCGGGCGTAGAGCTCGGACGGCGTCTCCTGGCCCGGCGCGGTGGCCAGCTGCTCCCACGCGGCGAAGGTGCGCTGATCGAGGCGGGCCCGGACCTGGTCGGCGACCCCGTGGTCGTCGTCGTACTCCAGCTCCTCGAGCTTCGCGAGGCCGGCGTCCGCCGCCTGTTGGAGGAGGGCGGCACGCGCAAGGGCGTCCTCGGCCGGGTCCGGAGGGGGTACGCCGAGGAGGCGGGTCATCAGCGGGAGCGAGAGCCCCTGCAGGAACAGCGTGCCGGCCACCACGGTGAAGGCGGCCAGCAGCAGCACCTCGCGGTGGGGCGCCCCCTCGGGGATGACGAAGGCCGCGGCCAGGGTGACGACGCCGCGCATGCCGGCCCAGCCGATGAGGAAGGTCTCCGCCGGAGGGATCGGGTTGCTGCGGCGGAACACCCGGGTCACGAACATGTAGACCAGCCGCACCGCGACGACCGTCGCGAGGGTCGCCAG
This sequence comes from uncultured Nocardioides sp., assembly GCA_964503015.1. GTDB lineage: Bacteria > Actinomycetota > Actinomycetes > Propionibacteriales > Nocardioidaceae > Nocardioides. The sequence continues at coordinate 2,288 of CAZDAO010000450.1, forward strand.
GCAGACCAGCGCGATCCGGCCGCTCGCGAGGGACGACTCGCGCACGTCCTCGAGGATCCAGTCGAGCTGCAGGCCGATGAGCAGGAAGACGGTGTTCTCCAGGACGAAGGCGACCGTGCGCCAGGTGATGCGCTCGGTGATCCGCGACTGCGCGGTCTGGATGATCGGCGCCTTGTGGCCGAGCAGGAGGCCGGCGACCACCACCGCGATCACGCCGGATGCGTGGATCTCCTCGGCGGCGACGAAGGCGGCGAACGGCGTCAGGAACGAGATCGCGGTGTCCATCAAGGGGTCGGTGAGCCGCTTGCGCAGCCGGGCGACCAGCAGGAAGAACGCGACGCCGATCAGCACGCCGCCGCCGGCCGCCCGGACGAAGTCGATCCCCACCTCGGCCAGCGCCACCCCGCCGGACAGGGCGGCGACGGCGGTGCGGAGGGTGACGAGCGCGGTGGCGTCGTTGAGCAGCGACTCGCCCTCGAGGATGGTGACCACCCGCCGGGGCAGGCCGATCCGCCGGGCGACCGCCGTGGCGGCCACCGCGTCCGGCGGCGCGACCACGGCACCGATCGCGATCGCCGCGGCCCAGCCCAGGTCGGGCACCAGCCACTCCACGACGGCGGCGACGGCCAGCGCGGAGACCACGACGAGCAGCACCGAGAGCCGCAGGATGGTGCCGCGGTTGGCGTTGAAGTCGACCAGCGAGGTCTGGATCGCCGCCGCGTAGAGCAGGGGCGGCAGCAGGCCGAGCAGCACGACCTCGGACTCGAGGTGGATGGTCGGCACGGCGGGGACGTAGGACGCCGCGGCGCCGACGAGGACGAGGATCAGCGGCGCGGGGACGTGCAGGCGCTCGCTGACCGCGGTCGCCGCCAGGACGACCGCCGCCATCGAGACCAGCAGGAGGGCGAGTTCCACCCGGGGATCCTCGCACCGATGGCCGGTCGAGGTGCGAGCGAAGCGAGCCTCGAGACCCTCACCAGGTCTCGAGGCTCGTCGCTGGCGCTCCTCGCACCTCGACCAGCGACGGAGTCAGCGGACGATGTCGTAGCGCTGCAGCGTGATGCCGTTGGCGTACGCCGTGTGCTCGACGAGCGACAGCTTCGTCTTGTCGCCCTCGCCGAAGAGGCGCTTGCCGCTGCCGAGGAGGAGCGGGAAGACGAGCAGCGTGTAGCGGTCGACGAGACCCGCGCGGGCCAGGCCCTGCGCGAGGGTCGCGCTGCCGTGGACGTGGATCTCGCCGCCCTCGGAGTCCCGCAGCGCCGCGACGTCGTCGAGGGAGCGGAGCACGTCGACGTGGCCCTCTCCCCACGGGGCGGTGTCGCCCGGGAGCGTGGTGGAGACGACGTACTTCTGCATCGCGTTGTAGGTCGTGAACTCCTCC
>CAZDAO010000451.1:0-3666 GCA_964503015.1 uncultured Nocardioides sp.
ACTGTCGAACCCGACAGATCCAAACGGTGTTGCGCTAGCAGGTTGAATTCGCCCCGTGCGGGAGGACAGTTCGCCACTGGACTACCCCGGTGGGGGCGGGAGGAGGACTCCCGGAACGGCCCCTGACGCGACCCTGAGTGCACCCCGGAACGAGGTGAAATCGCCCCGGCGACGTGCTTGGCTGGTGTCAGCAGAGGCCGCCAGGGCCCGCCGAGGAGTGAGAGAGATGTCCGACCAGTACCCGACCAACCCGCAGGCCGACCCGACGCAGGGCTACCCGACGCAGGGCTTCGGGCAGCAGCCCCAGGCCGCCTATCGTGCGGCCCCGTCGACGATGTCGCCCGAGGACGAGCGCACATGGGGAGCCATCAGCCACGCCGGCGCCGTCGTCGCGATGATCTGCTCGGCCGGCTTCCTCGGCTTCCTCGCCTCGATCGCCGTCTACGTGATCCACAAGGACCGCGGCCCGTTCGTCCGGGCCCACGCCGCCAACTCGATCAACATCCAGATCACCATGTTCATCTGGCTGGTCGTGCTCGGCATCCTCACCGTCCCGATCGCCATCTTCACGCTGGGCCTGGGCCTCGTCGTGATGCTGCCGGCCCTCGCCGCCGCCTTCGTGGTCGCGGGCATCCTGCACGTGATCGGGGCCGTGAAGGCCTACAACGGCGAGTGGTGGACCCCGCCGCTCACCCCGCAGTTCGTCAAGTGAGCTGACGCAGGAGCTCGTCCTGCCACGCGAACGCTGCCCGGGTCCGGACCGCTAGGTCCGGCCCGGGCAGCAGTGCCTCCACCTGCTCCGCCATCCCGGCGGGCAGGTCGGTGCGCAGGTAGCGCAGCCCGAAGTCGTGCCGGGCCGGGCAGTGCTGGATCCGCAGCAGCCGCACCAGGGGCTCCACCGCGAGGCGCAGGTGCAGCGAGGTCGCCTCGGCGAGGTCGCCCCGCGCGATCGCCCGCTCCACCAGCCAGGCACCCGTCTGGCGGCGCGCGGCCGTCTGGGCGACGGCCTGCCGGCGCTGCGCCTCCATCTCCGCCTCGTCGTCGTCCTCGAGCAGCAGCAGGCCGTCGGGGTCGTGCAGCACCAGCGGTACGCCGTGGCGGCGGGTGTCCATGGTCAGCCGCTCGGGGGTCGTCTGGATGACCACGTCGACCAGCCGGGTGGGTCGGCTCAGGTCCGCCGCGTCCGGCTGCAGGTGGACGAAGCACTGGCGGCCGGTCGGCCAGGTGGCCTCGGGCAGCTCCCACACGTGGTCGACGTCGAACCGCTCCCGGGCGAGCGCCAGCACGGCGTCGTACGTCGGTGTGGCGTCGCCGCTGCACCAGGCCTCGACGTCGAGGTCGGAGTGGTCGTCCCATCCACCCGTCACGGCCGACCCGTTGACCACGACGACCTGCAGGGCGGGCACCCGTCGGGGGAGGTCGGTGAGGAAGGCGATCCAGTCGTCGTACCTGCTCAGGTCAGCGGCCATGCAGTGCAGTATCGCGGGGGAGTATGATGTGTGCCGTGCACGAGCAGCTCCTTCTTCGTCAGCCGCGCTGATCGGGATCTCCCACCCACGGAGACCGACACGCGGCCACCCCTCCATGTGAGGGGTTTTTTCATGCCCGACCCAGCACCACACCCAGCAGCACCCGCACCCGCAGAGGACACGCCATGAGCAGCCCAGACACGGCCGACACCGCAGCCGTCCACGAGACGGCCGCCGAGCGCGCGACGTACGACATCGCCGCCACGGAGACGAAGTGGCAGCAGGTGTGGGACGAGCTCCAGCCCTTCCGGGCCAACGACGACAGCCCGCGGGAGAAGCGCTACGCGCTGACGATGTTCCCCTACCCGAGCGGCGACCTGCACATGGGCCACGCCGAGGTGTTCGCCCTGCACGACGTGGTGGCGCGCTACTGGTGGCAGCGCGGCTACGAGGTGCTGAACCCGATGGGCTTCGACTCCTTCGGCCTGCCGGCGGAGAACGCCGCGATCCGCCACGACGAGCACCCCGACACCTACACCCGGGCCAACATCGCCAAGTCGATCGAGTCGTGCCAGCGCTACGCCGCCTCCTTCGACTGGTCGCGCACGTTCAACACCAGCGACCCGGAGTACTACCGCTGGACGCAGTGGCTGTTCCTGAAGTTCTACGAGCGCGGCCTGGCCTACCGCAAGAACAGCCCGGTCAACTGGTGCCCCAACGACCAGACCGTGCTGGCCAACGAGCAGGTCGTGGGCGGCGTGTGCGACCGGTGCGGGGCGGAGGTGACCAAGAAGGAGCTGACCCAGTGGTACTTCAAGATCACCGACTACGCGCAGGAGCTGCTCGACGGGCTGGACGAGCTGGAGGACACCTGGCCCGACCGCGTGGTCACCGCGCAGCGCAACTGGATCGGCCGCTCCGAGGGCGCGCACGTCGACTTCGTCGTCGAGGGCCGTGACGAGCCGGTCACCGTCTACACCACGCGTCCCGACACGCTGTTCGGTGCGACCTTCATGGTCGTGGCGGCCGACGCCGCACTGGCGTCGGAGCTGGTCACCGACGAGCAGCGACAGGCCCTGGACGACTACCTGGTCGAGGTGCGCAAGGAGACCGAGATCAACCGCCTGGCGACCGACCGGCCCAAGACCGGTGTCTTCCTGGGCGTGCACGCCACCAACCCGCTGACCGGCACGCGCATCCCGGTCTACGCCGCCGACTACGTGCTGGCCGGCTACGGCACCGGCGCGATCATGGCCGTCCCCGGCCAGGACCAGCGCGACTGGGAGTTCGCCGAGGCCTTCGACCTGCCGGTGGTCCGCACGGTGCAGCCGCCGGAGGGCTGGGAGGGCGAGGCCTTCACCGGCGACGGTCCGGCGATCAACTCGGCCAACGAGGAGATCGACCTGTCCGGCCTGGGCGTCGCCGAGGCCAAGACCACGACCATCGCCTACCTGGAGGGCAAGGGGCTGGGTCGCGGCACCGTCAACTTCCGGCTGCGCGACTGGCTGCTGAGCCGCCAGCGCTACTGGGGCGCCCCGATCCCGATCATCCACTGCCCGGTCGACGGCGAGGTCCCGGTCCCCGAGGACCAGCTGCCGGTGACCCTGCCGATGCTGAAGGGCGCCGACCTGAAGCCCAAGGGCACCTCGCCGCTGGGCGGGGCGACCGAGTGGGTCGAGGTGACCTGCCCGACGTGCGGTGGCCCGGCCACGCGCGACACCGACACCATGGACACCTTCGTGGACTCGTCCTGGTACATGTTCCGCTACTGCTCCCCGCACGAGACCGACCGGCCCTTCGACAGCGCCAAGGTCAACGCGTGGATGCCGTGCAACCTCTACGTCGGCGGTGTCGAGCACGCCGTGCTGCACCTGCTCTACGGCCGCTTCTTCACCAAGGTCCTCAACGACATGGGCCTGGTCGACTTCCGCGAGCCGTGGTCGGCCCAGCTCAACCAGGGGTTCGTGATCAACCAGGGCAAGAAGATGAGCAAGTCCCTGGGCAACGGCGTCAACCTGGGCGAGCAGCTGGCCGCCTTCGGCGTCGACGCGGTGCGGCTGACCCTGGTGTTCGCCGGGCCGCCGGAGGACGACATCGACTGGGCCAACATGTCGCCTGACGGGTCGCTGCGCTTCCTGCAGCGCGCGTGGCGGCTGTCCGGCGACGTCACCTCCGCGCCCGGCGTGGACGTGTCGAC
>CAZDAO010000452.1:0-3665 GCA_964503015.1 uncultured Nocardioides sp.
CGAGGAGGGTCGTGAGGCCGAGATCCTCACCCACCTGCTGCGCACCTCGATTGCCGAGACGGTCCGGGCGCACCTCGCCGGCATCGACCTGCGCCAGCTCGTCGACGCCATCGAGGAGGGCGCGATGGTCACCACCGGCGCCCGTGTCGGCGCCCGGGACTTCCTCGCCGGCCTCCCGGTGCTGGGCGAGTCCGACCTCTACGACCAGGTGTGCGACCGCCTCGGCGCCACCAACGACGGGGAGCGCGCCGGAGCCCTCGAGCTGGCGCTCGAGGGGCTCTACCTTGCGCGCAGGATCGGCAAGGACGCCGACGCCGGGGAGACCGTCTATGGCTGACGCCGTGCTCACCTTCCGGCCCGGCACGGTGGCCGACATCCCGGGCTTCCGGGCGCTCGGCGAGGCCGTGGTGCCACCGACCTACGGCCCCATCGACGCGGCGTACGCCCAGCGGATGCTCGACGAGTGGTGGGTCCCCGAGGTCTTCGAGAAGTCGCTCGCGCGCAACACCCACCTCGTCGCCGACGTCGACGGCCAGGTCGTCGCGCTGGCCAACCTCGGCCGGGTCTCGCAGTCCTACCGCGACTTCCCGTACGTCACCGGCGACCGTGAGGTGATGTGGAAGCTCTACGTCCACCCCGACCACCAGGGCCGTGGCATCGGGCGCCGGCTCCTCGCAGGGATCGAGGCGCTCGTCGAGGGCGACGAGCTGTGGCTCGAGGTCGTCGACGGCAACGAGCAGGCCTACGGCTTCTACCTCGCCCACGGGTTCGAGGAGGTCGAGCGGATCGACGGCGGCCCGTGGCCCGACGACGTCTGGATGCGCAAGGAGCTGCACAAGGAGCGGGCCCGATGAGCACCGCGGGCTTCGAGGTGCGCGTCGCGGCCGGATCGCGGGCGGGCGACGTCACCGCGGCCTACGTCGTGCCGCACACGTGGACCGACGCCGGCATCGCGGTCGAGGGCGGGGGCACCGGGGCGCACCTGCTGCTGACCGCGGTCGGCTGCTGCGTCCTCAACGACGTGCTGCGCGAGGCGGGCCCGTTGGGCGTCGCGGTCGACGGGGTGGTGGTGGAGGTGACGGGCGAGTACGACACCGCGACGTGGACGTCCACGACGATCGACTACCGGGTCGACCTCGACTCGACGGCGGGCGACGAGGCGGTCGGCGAGCTGCTGGCGAAGGTGGCCGAGGTCGCGGAGATCCCGCGCGCCGTCGGCGGAGAGGTCACGGTGACCCGACGATGAGCCGCCGCACGGACCGCTCGCGGTTCCACCGCTACGAGGGGGGCGACCCGCTCGCACCGCCGGTCGACCTGGCCGAGGCGCTCGACCAGATCGGCCAGGACGTGATGGCCGGCTACAGCCCCGAGCACGCGATGCGGGAGTTCCTGCGGCGCGGTGGCAGCGACCAGGCCGGGCTCGACGACCTGGCCCGGCGCGTGGCCGAGCGTCGGCGCGAGATCCTCCAGCGGCACGACCTCGACGGCACCCTGCGCGAGGTGCGCGAGCTGCTCGACAAGGCCGTCCTGGCCGAGCGCGGCCAGCTCGCCCGCGACATCACCATGGACGACGCCGACCGCACGCTGCGGGAGATGACGCTGGACAACCTGCCGTCCTCGACCGCGGCCGCGGTGAGCGAGCTGGCGTCGTACGACTGGCAGTCCAGCGAGGCGCGCGAGGCCTTTGATGCGATCAAGGACCTGCTCGGCCGCGAGCTGCTGGACCAGCGCTTCGCCGGGATGAAGCAGGCGATGGAGGGGGCGACCGAGGAGGACCGGCAGGCGATCTCGCAGATGCTGTCCGACCTCAACGACCTGCTCGAGAAGCACGCCCGGGGCGAGGACACCGACGAGGACTTCGCCGAGTTCATGGACGAGCACGGCGACTTCTTCCCCGAGAACCCCCGCGACATCGACGAGCTGCTCGACTCGCTGGCCCAGCGGGCCGCCGCGGCGCAGCGGATGCTGAGCTCGATGACACCCGAGCAGCGCCAGGAGCTGATGGAGCTCTCGCAGCAGGCGTTCGGGTCGCCGCAGCTGATGGAGCAGCTGGCGCGGATGGACGCCAACCTGCAGGCGTTGCGGCCGGGGGAGGACTGGTCCGGGTCCGAGTCCTTCGAGGGCGACCAGGGCCTCGGCCTCGGCGACGGGACGGGCGCCCTGCAGGACCTGGCGCAGCTCGACGCCCTAGCCGACCAGCTCGCCCAGTCCCACCACGGCGCCCGCCTCGACGACGTCGACCTCGACGCGCTCGCCCGGCAGCTCGGCGACGAGGCGGCGGTCGCGGCGAAGACCCTCCAGGAGCTCGAGCGCGCGCTGCGCGACAGCGGCTACCTCAAGCGCGGCTCCGACGGCGAGCTGCGGCTCTCGCCCAAGGCGATGCGCCAGCTCGGCAAGGCGCTGCTGCGCGACGTGGCCGACCGGATGAGCGGCCGCTCCGGCGCGCGCGAGACGCGTACGACGGGACTCGCGGGCGAGCCGAGCGGCTCCACCCGGCGGTGGGAGTTCGGCGACACCGAGCCGTGGGACGTGCCGCGCACCATCGGCAACGCGGTGCTGCGCGACGGTGGCACCCGGCCGGTGCGGATCCAGGTCGACGACATCGAGGTCGTGGAGACCGAGGCCCGCACCCAGGCAGCGGTCGCGCTGCTCGTCGACACCTCGTTCTCGATGGCGATGGACGGCCGGTGGGTGCCGATGAAGCGCACGGCGCTGGCGCTGCACCAGCTGGTGAGGTCGCGGTTCCGCGGCGACGACCTCCAGCTGATCGCCTTCGGCCGGCACGCGCAGGTGATGGAGATCGAGGAGCTCACCGCCCTCGACGCCCGCTGGGCCAAGGGGACCAACCTGCACCACGGCCTGCTGCTGGCCAACCGCTTCTTCCGCAAGCACCCCAACGCCCAGCCGGTGCTGCTGGTCGTGACCGACGGCGAGCCGACGGCGCACCTCGAGGCCGACGGGGAGGTGTGGTTCTCCTACCCGCCCCACCCGCTGACCATCGCGCACTCCGTGCGCGAGCTCGACGCGGCGGCGCGGCTCGGGGCGCAGGTGACCTTCTTCCGGCTCGGCGACGACCCGGGGCTGGCGCGCTTCATCGACTCGATGGCCCGCCGGGTCGACGGTCGCATGGTCAGCCCCGAGCTCGACGACCTCGGAGCCGCGGTGGTCGGGTCGTACCTCGGCTCGCGCGGCCCGGCGTCGTCGTACCGCGAGCACTTCGGCGACTGGTACGGCGGCCGGGGCTTCTGGGTCTGAGGCCGGCGCGGCCGTTGCCGTCGCAGCACACTGGCGGGATGCCCCGACTCGTGCAGGTCGCCCAGCGGGCGACGGACTTCGACGCCACCACCGCCTTCTACGCCGAGCTCCTCGGCCTGCAGCCCGTCGCGACGTTCGACCCGCCCGGCCTGGCGTTCTTCGACCTCGACGGCGTGCGCCTGCTGCTGGACCGGGGGGCGCCGGGCGCGCTGATCTACCTGCCCGTCGACGACATCGACGCCGCCGTCGCCGGGCTGCGGGAGAAGGGCGTGGAGATCACCTCCGAGCCGCACGTGATCTTCGGACACGACGACGACACGCTCGGCCCGGCGGGCACCGACGAGTGGATGGCGTTCTTCGTCGACCCGGAGGGGACGACGGTCGGGCTCGTGGAGCAGCGCCCGCGCTGA
>CAZDAO010000453.1:0-3660 GCA_964503015.1 uncultured Nocardioides sp.
TGACCGAGGTGCGCATCCCCAAGCACACCGGCGGGGGCGCCCACTACGAGAAGTTCGTCCGGGTCGCCCATCAGTGGCCGATCGTGGCGGTCGCCGCCACGGTCAAGGGCTCGATCGACGAGGCGAAGGTCGGTCTCACCAACATGGGCTCCACGCCGTTGCGGGCGACCGCGACGGAGCAGGCCCTCGCCGGCGCCAGCGCGACGGAGGACGGCGTACGTGCTGCAGCGGACCTGGCTGCTGAGGGCACCCACCCGCCCTCGGACCTCAACGGCGCCGCGGACTACCGCCAGCACCTCGCCCGCGTCCTCACGCGTCGCGCGGTCCTCCGGGCTGTGGGAGCGGGGGAGTAGATGGAGCTGAGCCACACCTTCACCGTCCCGATCGGGGTCGAGGAGACCTGGGCGCACTTCAACGACATCGCCTCGGTGGCCGAGTGCTTCCCCGGCGCCCAGGTGACCGAGGCCGACGCCGATTCCTTCTCGGGGTCGGTGAAGGTCAAGCTGGGACCCATCGCGCTGCAGTACAACGGCAGCGGGACGTTCGTGGAGAAGGACCACGAGGCGCACCGGTTCGTCGTGGACGCCAAGGGCAAGGACAAGCGCGGCAACGGTACGGCGGGTGCGAAGGTGACGGTGTCGATGACCGATGCCGGTGGCTCCACCGACGTCGCCGTCGAGACCGACCTCGCCATCACCGGCAAGCCGGCGCAGTTCGGCCGGGGCGTGATGCAGGACGTCTCCGACAAGCTGCTCGTCCAGTTCGTGACGTGTCTGGAGCAGCGGCTCGCCGCACCCGAGGAGCCGTTGGGCGGTGAGCCTGCCGCAGCGTCCCCCGCGCCCCTGGCGGCGGGCTCACCGCCACCGGAGCCGGACAGCGCCGCGGCGCCACCTCCGCCACCACCTGCTGCATCCCCGCCGCCCGCGCCGCCCCCGCCACCTCGGCAGACGGAGGCGCTCGACCTGGGGGGCGCGGTGCTCCCGGTGCTCGCGCGGTCCTACTGGAAGCAGGCGCTCGGGGCGCTGGTCGTCCTCATGCTGCTGCGCCGGCTGCTGCGGCGGCGGTGACCGGCGTCGGGCTCAGAACACGTTGGCGGGCCGGAACTGCACCGAGAGCCGCGGCCCGGAGTGGGCCACCTTGGGCACGGCGTGCTCCCACGTGCGCTGGCACGAGCCCCCCATCACGACCAGGTCGCCGTGACCCATCGTCAGGGCGATCGACGCGCCACCGCCACGGGGCCGGAGTAGGAGCCGGCGCGGATCGCCGACGCTGACGATGGCGACCATGGTGTCCTGCGACCGGCCGCGGCCGATGGTGTCGCCGTGCCAGGCCACCGAGTCGTGTCCGTCGCGGTAGTAGCAGCAGCCGGCCGTCACGAACGGCTCGCCGAGCTCGGGGAGGTAGTGGTCGGTGAGCGCCTCGCGCGCCTGGGTGAGCGCCGGGTGCGGCAGCTGCTCGCCCGCGAGGTAGGTGTGCAGCAACCGCGGCACGTCGACCACGCTGTCGTACATCTCGCGGCGCTCGGCCCGCCAGGGGACCCGCTCGACGAGCGCCGTGAACACCTCGTCGGGGTCGGCCAGCCAGCTGCGCTGGACGTCGACCCAGGCTCCTCGCGTGAGCTCGCGGCGCTCCGGCGCCAGCGCCGTGGAGGTGACGTCGGGGTCCGCGAAGAGGGACGTCTGGAAGTCCACGAGGCCCATCGTAGCAGGGTGATCGAACACGCGTTCGAACATTAAGAATTCGTCAAGGGATGCCCACAGGCTCCGTCAATTCAGTGACGCCGGTCCAGCCCAGTCCTAGCCTGTCTGACATGGAACCTGCGGACCTCGTCGTCCCGCGTCAGCGGGCGCTGAAGCACGTCCAGGTCCGCGAACACGTCCGCGGTCTCATCGAAGCCCAGCCGCCCGGCTCCGCCGCCCCGTCCGAGCGGGAGCTCGTCGCACGGTTCGGCGTCGCCCGGATGACCGTGCGCCAGGCGCTCGACGCGCTGGTCGCCGAGGGTCTCCTCGAACGGATCCCCGGCCGGGGCACCTTCGTCGCCCAGCCGCCCAAGACGGCGGGACGCCTCACCTCCTTCACCGAGGAGATCCGCCGCCGGGGCATGCTGCCGGAGTCGCAGACCCTGCTGGCCCGGGTCGAGCAGGCCGGTCCCGGAGTGGCCCGCGCCCTCGACATCTCGCCCGGCGACCCCGTGCTGCACTGGCGCCGACTGCGCCGTGCCGACCAGGAGATCGTCTGCGTCGAGGACGCCTACCTCAACGAGGTGCTGCTGCCGGGCTTCCTCCAGCACGGCACCCCCACCAGCCTCTACGAAGCCCTCGCGTCCCGCGGCCTGCGGCCCACCGCCGTCGAGGACTCCATCGCCGCCGACCGCGCCAGCGCGGAGGAGGCTGCCGTCCTCGAGATCACCGAGGGCGACCCGGTCCTGCGCCACTCGCGCCGGGCGGTCTCCGACGGCCGGATCGTGGAGGTCTCGCGCACCTGCTACCGCCACGACCGCTTCACCGTCTACCTCCAGCTCGCCGACCGCTGACTCACGCGCCCGACAGCTCGGCCATCTCGCGCTCGAGGTTGGTGCGCGCCCGCGCCTCCCACAGCTCCCGGGCCCGGACCGTGCAGAAGAGCGACGGCCTCGCCGCGAGGTCGCGTAGCACCGCGAGCCGGCCGGCGCGGAAGTCCGCGTCGGCGACGTGGGCGAAGTCGGCGCGCACCCCGGCGACGTACTCCGCGTAGCGCTCGGGGTCCGCGGCGAGGATGCCCAGGTCGGCGTCACTGAGCGCGCGACCGGCGGGGTCGTCGTCGGCCGGGCGGTGGTGGACGGTCATCCGCACCAGCCGCGCGACCTCGTCGGCGTACGCCGCCGGCAGCGCGCGCTCGGCCCACTGCGCCGAGCGCTCCTCGTCGTCGCCTGCGCCGTCGTAGACCGCGTCGTGGAACCACGCGGCCAGCGCGACGGTCGTCGTGTCGACGCCCAGCTCCTCGAGGCGCTCGAGCACCTCACGCAGGTGGGTGAGGTCGTGGTAGCCGTCGCGGTCCCACGCGGACAGGAGCTCGTCGCGGAGGTCGTGCTGGTCGGGCAGCGGCCAGCGGTCCGCCAGGTCCGTCTGCAGGCTCACGTCCGCGCGTCCTGCAGCGCCCGGGCCTGCTCGTGGCCGGAGGCCATCGCCCAACGGATCGCTCCGGTCGACACCCTGCCGAGCGCCCGGCCGACCGTCCGGTCGAGTGCGGCGTCGAGGACGGGTGGGTGCGGGAGGCCGAGCTCGCGGCGCGCGGACTCCGGGGTCAGCGACACCGCGGCCCCGACCAGCGCGAGGTAGGCCGGCCGCGCCGCGAGTGGCAGGTCGGGGTGCCACACGAGGAAGCGGATGGCGTCGCGGGCGGCGTCGGTGCCGCGCAGCTCGGGTGCGTACGCCGCCAGCGTCGCGCGCAGCTCGTGCTCCGTCTGCGGCGGGTCGAGGACGCCCAGGTGACCGGCTGCGACGGAGGTCTGGGCGACGTACTCGTCGCGCCCCGCGCCGACCAGCGGCCGGTGACCGAACCGGTCGTGCGCGAGCAGGAAGCTGTGGATCTCGGCGGCGTGCACCCAGCCGAGGAGGTGCGGGTCCGACGCGGCGTAGGGCGTCCCGTCGGGCATCGTGCCCGTCACGGACTCGTGCGCGC
>CAZDAO010000454.1:0-3653 GCA_964503015.1 uncultured Nocardioides sp.
CAGGCCCTCTGGGCCGAGGCCACCGACAACGTCGACAAGGCCTGACCCTCCCGGCGCACCAGCGCCATCCCGTTCGTCCGACCAGGGGCCTTGGCGCAATTGGTAGCGCACCTGCTTTGCAAGCAGGGGGTTACGGGTTCGAGTCCCGTAGGCTCCACCAGCAAAACCCCAGGTCATCCTGGGGTTTACTCTTTTCTGGAGTGATCCGGTCGACTTCGCGATCAGCTTCTAGGGGGACTGGTGGGGGAAGCGAGCGCACCTCAGGCAAATCAAGAGGTCCCCCTTTTGGAGCTGACTGCAGGTCGAGCTTCTGCCCGAACCGCCGGCAGCCGTGAGAGCTTTGCCCAGTGACGGAACAGCCGCTCATCGTGCCCGGGCTCCACGAGCATCTGGTCACCCATGCGATGCGGGCAGGACTTGACGGTGTGGCCGGGCTGCGCGCGGAGTTCGCCAAGGTTGACCCGGCTGACCAACCACACGTGATGGCTCGACACATTTATGAGCTCACTCGCGAGGCATTGGAAGGCCGAACTGATCCGGATGGTCGGCTTCGGCTTCTCAACGACCTCGTCGTCCAACTTGAATTTCCTGCTGCCAGAGTCGATGCCCCTGCCCGACAGTTGCGCCGCCTCGCAATGAAGCCTGGTCCAGGCGTCGTCGACATCGAATCCACTCGGCCCAAGACGCCACTCTCGGAGGCTGCGCTCCTAACGAACAGCGTGGGCGAGCCGAACCTCGCGGCCGAGTTGCGCGCAGAGATCGACACCTCGGACGAGGTCGATCTGCTGTGTGCCTTCGTGAAGTGGCATGGTCTCCGCCTTCTGGAGGACGCGCTGGGACGACTGCGCCGTCGCCGAGCTCCCCTTCGCGTGATCACGACGACATACATGGGCGCGACCGAGCGGGCGGCACTCGATCGGCTCGTGCGCGAGCTCGGCGCGGAGGTAAAAATCCAATACGACGCCGCCCGCACCCGCCTGCACGCTAAGGCCTGGATGTTCCGCCGCCAGACGCGCTACGACACGGCCTACGTCGGCTCCTCCAACCTCTCCCGCGCTGCCCTTCTCGATGGGGTGGAGTGGAACGTCCGGTTGTCCCGAGTCGCAACCCCATCGCTGCTCGACAAGTTCCACGGCACCTTCGACACGTATTGGAACGACACAAGCTTCGAGCTGTACGACCCGGACGTTGACCGGGACCGCTTGGACGATGCACTCGCCGAAGCCTCGGGACGCCGGCAGCACGACCGGGTGACCATCAGCCTGTCTGGACTCGAGGTCCGACCGTTCTTGTACCAGCAGCACATGCTCGACGAGCTGGCTGTCGAGCGCAACGTCCACAATCGCCACCGCAACTTGGTCGTCGCAGCTACCGGAACGGGGAAGACAGTGGTCGCTGCTCTCGATTACCGCCGCTTGTGCGGGCCTACGCCAATCGACCGGCCGCGACTTCTCTTCATCGCGCACCGCAAGGAAATTCTCGAGCAGTCGCTACGCACCTACCGAGAGGTCCTTGCCGATCCGACTTTCGGTGAGCTTTACGTGGCTGGCGCGCGACCCGAGCGTTGGGACCATGTCTTTGCCAGCGTGCAGTCCCTGCACTCGTACGGCGTGATGGACATTCCTGCCGATACCTACGACATCGTGGTCATCGACGAGTTCCACCACGCCCAAGCGCCGACGTACCGACGGCTCCTCGATCACCTGACCCCGCGTGAGCTGCTCGGGCTCACCGCAACCCCCGAGCGAACCGACGGCATTGACGTCCGCGCCGAGTTCTTCGAGGGACGCACCGCGACGGAACTGCGGTTGTGGGACGCGCTCGGCAAGGACCTGCTCTGCCCGTTTCACTACTTCGCAGTAGCGGATGGCACCGACCTACGGCGCATCAGCTGGAGACGGGGCCAATACGACGAGGGTGAGCTGTCGCACGTCTACACCGGCAACCAGGCGCGGGCCGCGATCGTCCTTCAGCAACTGCGCGAGAAGGTGATTGATCCTGGAGCGATGCGCGCACTCGGCTTCTGCGTCGGCGTCGCTCACGCACGCTTTATGGCCCAGGCGTTCAACGCTGCGGGTATCCCCGCACTCGCGGTCAGTGGCGACACACCCCCAGCAGAGCGCCAGCGAGCGCTTGACGACCTCAAGTCGCGCCGAGTCAACGTCCTCTTCGCTGCCGACCTCTTCAACGAAGGCCTGGACCTGCCCGACGTTGACACCGTGCTGTTCCTCCGTCCCACCGAGAGCGCCACGATCTTCCTGCAACAGCTAGGTCGTGGACTTCGCCGCACACCCGAGAAGGCCGTGCTGACCGTCCTCGACTTCGTCGGTCATCAGCGCCAAGAGTTTCGATTCGACAAGAAGCTGCGCGCACTCACTGGCGAGACTCGGCGGGGCCTCGAGCGCGAGATCGAACGCGGGTTCCCCTTCCTGCCTTCCGGTTGCCAGATCGTCATGGATCGACAAGCCCAGGCGTTGATCCTCGAGAACCTGCGCACCCAAGTCGCGAACAGCTGGAAGGCGATGACCGCGGAGCTTCGATCCTATGGCGACCTCGATCTCCAGACCTTCGTGCATGAGTCAGGCATTGAGCTGCCCGACATCCTGCGTCGCGGCCAAAAGTCATGGACCCAGCTTCGGCGGGACGCCGGCCTCCCGACGCCCGATGGGACGCCCCGCGAGACTGAACTACTCAGGCGGATCCGGGCCTTCGCCCACGTCGACGATCACGTCCGCGCGTCCAGCTATGTGGGCCTGCTGACGTCTGATACGCCGTACGACGCCCTCACACCGGCGGAGCAACGGCTGGCGCGGATGCTCTTCTTCTCCGCGTTCCCCAATGGCGGACGATTTTCGTCCTACGACGACGGCCTGGCCGCGATCCGCAACGAGAAGGCCGCCGCCGCCGAGCTCGGCGCGGTTGTCGACCTGGTGTTTGACGAGACTCGTCATGCCGCGCTGCCCCTGTCCGGGTCACTCGGGCAGGTGCCGCTCCAGGTTCACGCGTCGTACCAGCGCGAAGAGATACTTGCGGCCATCGACTACGCCAACCTCGAACGTACGCCGACGAGCATGATGCAGGGCGTCGCATACTCCCAGGCGTTCAACATCGACGCCTTCTTCGTCACCCTGAAGAAGTCCGAGGCCGACTACTCCCCCACAACCATGTACCGCGACTACCCGATCAGCACTACGTTGTTCCATTGGGAGTCGCAGAACGCCACTTCAGTCGCCTCACCTACGGGCCAGCGCTATCTCGAGGGCACAAGCACGGTGCTGATCTTCTGCCGGGTTGAGGCTAAAGGCGAGTACGACACCGCTCCCTACACCTTCCTAGGACCGGCCTCCTATGTGAGCCATGTCGGCGAACGGCCGATCGCAATCACGTGGCAGCTTCGGCACCCGATCCCGACAGAGTTCTTTGCAAGCGCCACTCTGGCAAGCTCATAGGGGACGGCGAAGAAGAATCCGCCCACCGATGCGAACAACGCGACCCCGTTGGTCCGGACACTCGCCGTCCCAGGGCGCCGCGAACACTAAGGTCACCGACATGTCCGACGCCGAAGTACTGAGCGCTTTACGTGCGTTCGTCGCAGAGCGCGACTGGGCGCAGTTCCACAGCCCAGCGAACCTAGCAAAGTCGATCTCGATCGA
>CAZDAO010000455.1:0-3648 GCA_964503015.1 uncultured Nocardioides sp.
CCTGCGCGTGGCGCACCCCGGTCGCCGGGCACGGGTCGCAGGCCCACGCGGCGCCTTCTCACCGGTCGTGGCCCCGGCGCTGGTCCTGGACCGCCGCGGTCGACCGTGGGTCGCCGCGACCACCCGCACCGGGACGGTCCTGGCCGGCACCGCGCGTCGCACCGGGTTCGCGCTGCGTCCCGTCGGCGCGGCGGCACCGACGTCCAGCCCGGCGCTGGCGCTCTCGCGCACGGGGCGTCCCGTCCTCGCCGCCGTGTCCCCGGTCGGCACCCTGGTCACCCGGCGGTACACCGAGCAGGGCCGGTGGAGCCGGCCCGTGCGTGCCGGCCGGGCCGGGTCGTGGGCGACCCACACCGCGCCCGTGCTCGGCTCGGACGACGCCGGCCGCACGTGGCTGGTGGCCGTCGGCGCCGGCGGGGCGACGTACGCCCAGTGGCTGGAGAACGGCCGGCTGGTGCGGCTCGCCGGGCCCGCGGCGTCGCTCACCTCGACACCCACCCTCTCCGTGTCGGCCGGCACCACCCGGCTGCACCAGGTCGGCGCCGACGGCCGGCTCAGCGTCCGCACGCTGCGGGGGCGCCGCTGGAGCCGGCCGAGCGCCCTCGGCGGCGACTGGTCGCCCTACTCCTCCCCCGCCGTCAGCGAGGTCGCGGGCCGGCTCGTGGTCGCGGCCGTCGACCGGGCCGGGAGCCTGCGACTGCGCGCCGCCGTCGACGGGCAGCGCGCCCGCCTCGCGCCCGGGCCGAGGTCCGTCGGCGACCCGACGCGCTCCCCGGGCCTGGTCACCCGGCGCAACGGAGGTGTCTTCCTGGTGTCCCCCGGCGCCGGCCGGATCCCGCAGGCCCGCCTGCTGACCCGACCCGCATCGGCCCTCAGCGGCGACACCTCGCCGACGCGGGGCGGCTTCACGCCCTGACCTCCCCGCACCCGGACGTACGACGACGCGGCCACCCCCGGCGAGGGGTGGCCGCGTCGCGTGTCAGGTCAGCGGCCCGCGTAGGCCCACGACGAGACGTTCTCGGTGTCCTCCAGTCCGGTGAAGCCCTCGGCGGGCGAGTAGGTGTCGGTCACGAACTGGATGTTCTCGTCGTCGGCGGTGCCACCGATGTTGTCCGGCCCGACGCCGTAGAGGTTCTGGCCGAAGTTGGCGCCGCCGGAGTCCATCATGTTGTGGATCTCGTCGGCGTTGTCGGTGTGGTAGTTGCCGATCGTGTGCCCGATCTCGTGGGCGGTCACGTTGGCCACCGCGCTCGACACGAAGCCGATCCGGTCGCTGCTGGCGTCGATGTAGGTGTTGAGCGAGGACGCCGGACCGGCGGGCGCGCTCAGCACGTCGAGCAGCACGATCGCCTCGTCCTGGTGGCCGAAGTTGCCCGGGTCGATGTACTGCGCGATGCCGATGGTGCTGATCCCGGTCTCGGCGATCGTGCCGGCGATGTAGATGCGCGAGACGTTCTCCTGGCCGATCAGCTCCGGGTTGGTGCGGGCGTTGAGCACGTCGACGTTGACCGCCGGGTTGGTGCCCGACAGCTCGGCCTGGATGTTGCGCCGCACCTGGTTCAGGATGCGGTTCTCGACCTTGCGGGCGTCGGCGCGCGAGATGCCCCACTGGGGCACGAAGGCGGCGAACGGCGACACGTTGCGCTGGCCCGGCCCGCCCCAGGTGCCGGTGTTGACCCGGCCGGGAGCGAAGTCGAGCAGCACGGTCTGCCGGCGACCGCGGTCACCCTGGGTGCCGGGGCGGTAGCCCTCCACCAGGACGTCGTAGGCGCCGGTGCCACCGGAGACCTGCACGGAGTACCAGCCCGCCTCCTCGGCGACGTAGGCGATCGCGGTGTTGCCGCCTCCGGGCAGCGGGGACGTCGGCGGGTAGAGGAAGGAGGCGTCGGTGCCGACGCCGCCCACGCGCTCCTCGCCCGACGGCGTGCGGACCGTCAGCCCGGTCGCGGCGCCGGTGCCGGTGGACCCGATGGTGTCACCGGGGCGCAGCCGCACGGAGTAGAAGTCGGCGTCGAGCTCCTGGGTGGCGAGCGAGACGCGGTAGGCGCCGGTGTCGGCGCCGCCGGCGCCGCTGCCGGAGTCGAACGGGTCACCCGGCAGCGGGTCGGAGGCATAGCCGCCGACCATGACGTAGTAGGTGCCGGGCGTCTCGGGCTTGAAGCTCAGGCTGCTCAGGAAGCCGGTGCCGCTGTCGTCGTCGGCCGCCAGCGGCGTGCCGTCGGCGGCGTAGACCACGAGGATGGTGTCGGTGGTGGTCGCGCTGCCCTCGGTGTCGGCCGTGAGCGTCAGGCCCTCGGCGATGTCCACCGCGTAGAAGTCGAAGTCGTTGGTGCCGTCGCCCGCGGGCGCGGGCCCGTGCGGGCCGTCACCGAGCACCGAGTTGGTCACGGTCGAGCCGCTCCCGGTGATGCCGGTCTCCGTGGCCAGCGGGATCGCACCCTGGTCCTCGGTCGTGGCGAGGGTGCGCGGGGTGGTGGTCGGCGGGGCGGCCAGGCCGCCGAGGATCCGGACGGCGGGCATCCTGGCGGCACCGGTGCCGAAGCCCGGGATCGGCTCGGCGTCGAGGTGGGAGTCGTTGGACCCGGCGAGGCCGTCGGGCTCCTCCTCGTCGTGGACGAACGGCGTCAGGACCGCCCGCGCCGAGACGCCCTTGCGACCGGCGCCGAGCGCCTCGCGCCGGTTGGCGGCCAGCCGCTTGGAGTCCGCGCGCTGCTCGGCCTTGGCGTGCATGAGCTTGTTCCAGGCGAAGTAGTTGGCGTCGGTGATCGACGGAAGGTTCGCGAGGTAGGGGTTGGGATTGGCCTTCGCCGTCAGCGAGGCGGCGTGCTCCTCCTTCGGCGCGACCTGGAAGCCCAGGTCGAGCGCTGTCTGCTGCGACGGCGTGACGCTGTCGTCACCGGATGGTGCTGCGGTCGACAGGGCTGGGGTGACGACGGCCAGCAGACCGGCACAGCCGGTCGCGACCAGGATGTTTCTGCGCACTGAAGCGCTCCTCCCGAGAGAAATCGGGACCGAGCACCACGTGCCGATGGATCACACCGTCGCGGGGCCCGATCCCCTGACTCTGGTCAACGTAGGGGCTACCCGCGGGTCGGGGAAGAGACCTAAGGCTGATCCTTCTCAGGCGCCGCTGTAGTTGGGGGCCTCCACGGTCATCTGCACGCCGTGCGGGTGGCTCTCCTTCAGCGAGGCGGACGTGATCCGCACGAAGCGGCCCTTGTCCTGCAGCTCGGGGATGGTGCGGGCCCCGACGTAGAACATCGACTGGTTGAGCCCGCCGACGAGCTGGTGGGCGACGGCGGAGAGCGGGCCGCGGTAGGCGACCTGGCCCTCGATGCCCTCGGGCACGATCTTGTCGTCGCTGGCGACCTCGGCCTGGAAGTAGCGGTCCTTGGAGTAGGACTTCTTGCCGCGGCTGCTCATCGCGCCGAGCGAGCCCATGCCGCGGTAGGACTTGAACTGCTTGCCGTTGACGAAGACCACGTCGCCCGGCGACTCCTCGCAGCCGGCGAGCATGGATCCGACCATCACCGAGTCGGCGCCGGCGACCAGCGCCTTCGCGATCTCGCCGGAGTGCTTCATGCCGCCGTCGGCGATCAGCGGGACGCCGGCCGGCCTGGTGGCCAGCGAGGCCTCGTAGACCGCCGT
>CAZDAO010000456.1:0-3644 GCA_964503015.1 uncultured Nocardioides sp.
GACATCGTCCAGGCGTGAGAGCGCCACCCGGATCGGTTTGGACAAAATCGCCCCTAATGTCAAATGTTGGGATGAAGTGACCAACCGGTAGCAACGGTCGTGGCCGCGACCTACGCTGCGAGGATGAGCGAGCACACCCCTGCCTCTGGTCCCGTCACCGACGGCCCCGCGGACCCCGAGCACGACGCCACGGCCACCTACGGCCTCGACCGCTCGTACGTCGCCGCGCTGACGCGTCGCGTGGTCAGCACGACCGGCGAGACCCACCCCGTCTCGTCCCCGATCGGCGGCACCCCGCTCGCGCACGTCCCCCAGTCGAGCCCGGCCGACGTGGCCGAGGCGTTCGCGCGTGCCTGTCGCGCCCAGGAGGCCTGGGCCGCGACCCCGGTCGACCAGCGGGCTGCTGCGCTGCTCCGCCTCCACGACCTCCTGCTCGACCGCCAGGACGAGCTGATCGACCTCGTCGTGTGGGAGTCCGGCAAGGCCCGCAAGGACGCCTACCTCGAGGTCGCCCACGTGGTGCTGACCGCGCGCTACTACGCCCGCACCGCCCACCAGCACCTCGACACCCAGCGCGTCGGTGGCATGTTCCCGGTGCTCACCCGGGCCGAGGTGCACCGCGTGCCCAAGGGTGTCGTCGGCATCATCTCGCCCTGGAACTACCCCCTCACCATGGCGCTCTGCGACGGGCTGCCGGCCCTCCTCGCCGGCAACGCGGTCGTGGCCAAGCCCGACGCGCAGACGATGCTCACCGCGCTGCTCGCCGCCCAGCTCCTCGACGAGGCCGGCTTCCCGCCCGAGCTCTGGCAGGTCGTCGCCGGGCCGGGGCCCGAGGTCGGCGGAGCGATCGTCGGGCACGCCGACTACGTCTGCTTCACCGGCTCGACCGCCACCGGCCGGAAGATCGCCCAGGGCTGCGCCGACCGGCTGATCGGCTGCTCGCTCGAACTGGGTGGCAAGAACCCGATGCTCGTCCTGCGCGACGCCGACGTGCACCGCGCGGCGGAGGGCGCCGTACGCGCCGTGTTCTCCAACGCCGGGCAGCTCTGCGTCTCGATGGAGCGCCTGTTCGTCGCCGACCAGGTCTACGACCGGTTCGTCGACGCGTTCGTCTCCCGCACCCAGGCGATGACGTTGGGGGCCAGCCACGACTGGTCGGTCGACATGGGGTCGTTGATCTCGCAGGCCCAGCTCGACACCGTCACCGCCCACGTCGAGGACGCCGTCGCCAAGGGCGCCACCGTGCTCACCGGAGGCCACCACCGGCCCGACCTCGGCCCGTTCGTCTTCGAGCCGACGATCCTCGAGGGCGTCTCGGCCGACATGGAGTGCTTCGGCAAGGAGACCTTCGGCCCGGTCGTCTCGCTCTACCGCTTCCACAGCGAGGACGAGGCCATCGAGCGCGCCAACGACGGCCAGTACGGCCTGAATGCCTCGGTCTACACGCGTGACGCTGCCCGGGGTCGTGCGATCGCCCGCCGCATCAGGTGCGGCACGGTCAACGTCAACGAGGCCTACGGCGCGACGTTCGGCTCGCTCGGCGCGCCGATGGGCGGCATGCGCGAGTCGGGCATGGGCCGGCGCCAGGGTGCGGAGGGCATCCACCGCTACACCGAGGCGCAGTCGGTCGCCACGCAGCGGCTGGTGCCGATCGCCCCGATGTTCGGGATGTCGGAGGAGACCAACGCCAAGGTGCTCACCGCTTCGCTGCGGCTGCTCAACAAGCTCGGCCGGGCCTGACCATGGGCACCCACTACGACGTGCTCGTCATCGGCTCCGGCTTCGGCGGGTCGGTCTCCGCGCTGCGGCTGACCGAGAAGGGCTACCGCGTCGGGGTGCTCGAGGCCGGTGCGCGCTTCGAGGACGACGACTTCCCGTCCACGTCGTTCGACGCCAGGCGGTGGCTGTTCGCGCCCGCCGCGGGGATGTACGGCATCCAGCGCATCGACATGGTCAAGGACTGCGTGATCCTCGCCGGCGCCGGCGTGGGCGGCGGCTCGCTGGTCTACGCCAACACGCTCTACGAGCCGCTCGACGCGTTCTACCGCGACCCCTCGTGGGCCCGGATCACCGACTGGAAGAGCGAGCTGGCCCCCTACTACGACCAGGCCAAGCGGATGCTCGGCGTGGTGCAGAACCCGCTCCACACGCCCTCCGACGAGGTGATGAAGCAGGTCGCCGAGGACATGGGGGTGGGCGACACCTTCCACCCGACGCCCGTCGGGGTCTTCTTCGGCGGTCCCGGCGCGCAGGGCGGCGAGCGCGTCGAGGACCCGTTCTTCGGCGGCGCCGGGCCGGCCCGCAACGCCTGCCTCAACTGCGGGGAGTGCATGACGGGCTGCCGCCACAACGCGAAGAACACCCTGGTCAAGAACTACCTCCACCTCGCCGAGCAGGCAGGCGCGGTGGTCCACCCGCTCACCACGGTGACCCGCGTGCGCCCGCGTGCGGGTGGCGGCTACGAGGTCACCGCGCGCTGGACCAAGGCCAAGCTGTCGCGGCGCACGGCCACGAAGACGTTCACCGCCGACCACGTCGTCTTCTCCGCGGCGGCGCTCGGCACCCAGAAGCTGCTCCACCAGCTCAAGGGCGAGGGCGACCTGCCCCACGTCAGCGACCGGCTGGGCATGCTGACCCGCACCAACTCGGAGGCGATCCTCGGCGCGGTGGCCGGTGACCGGTCGGTCGACTACACGCGCGGCGTCGCCATCACCTCGTCCTTCCACCCCGACGACGTCACCCACGTCGAGCCGGTGCGCTACGGCAAGGGCTCCAACGCGATGGCGCTGCTGCAGACGGTGCTGGCCGACGACGTGCCCGGCACCTCCCGGGTCCGCACCTGGCTCCGCGAGCTGTGGAGCCAGCGGCGTGCGGCGCTGAGCCTCTACGACCTCAAGCACTGGTCCGAGCGGACGGTCATCGCGCTGGTCATGCAGACGCTCGACAACTCGATCACCACCGTCGGCGTGCGCGGCCGGTTCGGCTGGCGGATGACCAGCAAGCAGGGGCACGGCGCGCCCAACCCGACCTACATCCCGATCGCGTACGACGCCGTACGACGCGTGGCGGACCTCATCGGCGGCACGCCGGGCGGCACCATCGGCGAGCCGTTCAACCGGCCGATGACCGCCCACTTCATCGGCGGCTGCACCATCGGCGACTCCCCGGAGACCGGCGTCGTCGACCCCTGGCAGCGGCTCTACGGCCACGAGGGCCTGCACGTGGTCGACGGGTCGGCCATCTCGGCCAACCTCGGGGTCAACCCCTCGCTGACGATCACCGCACAGGCCGAGCGGGCGATGGCGTTCTGGCCCAACAAGGGCGAGGCCGACCCCCGCCCCGCCCTCGGGTCGGCCTACCGTCGGCTCGTCCCGGTCGAGCCGAAGAACCCGGTGGTGCCCGACGCTGCGCCCGGCGCGCTGCGGCTGCCGATCGTCGAGGTCCGCTGACGCCGGGATTTCAACCCTACGGGCCGTAACCACCCCTCGCAGGGTTCGTTGGGCCGGGTGAGGGGTCCGGCAGTCATGCTCCCTCCCAAGGGTCGGGCTCCTCTGTCTCGGACGCTGCTCGCAGCGGCTGGGACGTCAAGCATCAGGGCCCGGTCAACCCTCCCTCCCCGACCGGGCCCTGGTGCGTTTCCGGGG
>CAZDAO010000457.1:0-3627 GCA_964503015.1 uncultured Nocardioides sp.
CAGGGCGGTAGCCCAAGTCCGAGGCGGCTGCCAGGACTCGGTTCCGGGTGGCTTCAGCCACACGATGCGGGTAATTGAACGTGTAGGAGACCGTCATCGGCGCTACCCCTGCTTGGGTAGCGACGTCCTTCACCGTGGGGCGTCGCCGCTCATTCGTGGGCACAGGCGCAGCCTAATTGGCGATACCGCTATTGCCTCTGACGGCGCGACCCAATTGGATCTGCGGATGAGCTATCGCCTGCGCCGGACCCCTCTGCCGCTGTTCAGCCAAGGCTGAATCGAGGCCGGAACGTAGTCTCGAGCGACCAATTCACTCGTCCTGCACGATCATGAACTTCGCCGAAGCGTTGTCGTATGAGTGCCGACGACGCCGGTGGAGCGCTCGATCACTACAGTCGCGAGGCCATGAGGTGCAGCACGACGAGGCTCATCCGGGCCAACGACGAGCTCATCCTCCGAAGGTTTCACGACGTACCGACATTCGGGTGGCGAGCGGACCTCTGTCTTCCAGGGTCGCTGGCGCGCTGCGGTGTCACGCCTGGCGAGCCCCGGAACTCACGTGGCGACGACGACCCGAACCGTGCGGGTCCCTGCCCGCACCTGGTCGAAGTCCGCGAAGTACACCCGGCCGAACTCCCCCAGGTCAGGCCCCAGCAGGACGGACCGGAGGTGGGCGTCCGTATTCAGGTTCCACTGGGGGAGCTCGCCGCGCTCTCGGCTGCGATGCGGATGTGCTCGGTTCCGGGTGGAGGATTGCCCATGGGCCGCCATCGTGGGGAAGGTCGTGGCAATCCTGTCGACGAGGCCCTGAAGCACGGTCTGCTCACCCCAGTAGGTCACATCGTCGTGCGCCCTCCACGACCGCTGCGACGCGATCCGTGACGTCCTCGAACGCACGCGCATCCGAGTCGACGGTGAAACTCGTGGTGGATGACAGGCATGACGGGCACGCTCTCAATCGCCGATGATCTGGATCGCGACCTGGCGCGTCCTGGCGCGGGTCTGGTCGAAGGCGATGAAGTAGACGTGCTCGAAGCTGCGACGTCCAGGACCCCCGTCTGCGAGGACGACCGTGACGCTCCACCCAAGGATTGCGGGTCGGAGATGCCCTCGGTGTTAAGCGTTTCGGGCTTGGTCTCGCCGTGCTCAAGTGAGAACTCGGTGAGCAACGGACCGGGTTGCAAGTACTGCCCCTCGTGACGGCAAGTAGGAACGATCGACTCGAGCAGGTTGACGAGGTCCTGCTGGAGGATCAGCAATCTGTATGCGCGGCGATCAGCTGGGGCCTCACGCTGCCCACCCTGAGCTCGCGTCACTCCACATTGCAACTGTCATGCACCCGCTCACCAAGTACCTCGCACCCCATGCATTCACGGACAATGGTTTCGTCCGCACGAAAAGGTGCGGGCCCGCTCCGCCCCCGGGATGGCTCGACCCTATGCTGCCCACCACGCGGTCTTGTGGTGTGGCTTTGATCCAGTGGATGCCTCCCGGGGACGGTCAGTGGCCGGCGTCGTCGCTCGATAGAGGCATGGGACGAACACCCAACAACCGCAAGCTCACGAGCTTGCGACCAGCGGCGTTTCAAGGTCCCAGTGAATGCATGCGCGAGCCGGTCCTGCGGCCAACTGAAACAGGATCTCGTGAGGTGAGCTGGGTTGTACGCAGGCATCGACACACACAAGGACACGCTGGCGGTCGCCGTCGTTGACGAGCAGGGCAGGCAGCTCGCCTGCGACGAAGTCCTGAACACCGAAGACGGCTTCAACCGTCTGACTGCGCTGTTCAAACGACATGGCGTCAACCGCGTCGGGATCGAGGGATCCGGCGGCTTCGGCCGTGCAGTCGCGGTCCACTTCGCGCTACTCAACAACCACACCGACGACACCATCGACCCGACCGACGGCGTGATTGACGGCAGTGACTGCACGTCCTGGTCGGTGGTCGAGGTACCGACACTGATGACCTCTCGTGAGCGCCGCGCCCAGGTCGGGCAGGGCAAGACCGACCCGGTCGACGCGCTCGCGATCGCTCGGATCACCGCCCGCGACGCCACATCGAACCCGGCAGGTGAGTCGAAGCTGGCGCCGGTCCGCCTCACCATCGGACCGGCCGCGGACCTTCGTGCGCTGCTGGACTACCGCGGCGACCTCCTGCTCGAGCGCACCGCACTGGCCAACCGTGCCCACGCCGACCTGACCGGCCTCTCCCCCGGCTACCAACACCAGGTCCGTACCCTCACCACCCGCGCACGGGTACGCCAGGTCCTCGACCTGATCGCCGACAACGACAGCGTCCGCGCCAACCTCACCCGCCGGCGACTCGAGCGGATCATCCTCATCGACGCCGAAGCCGCCCAACTCAAACGCGACATCGCCGCCCTCGTCACCGCCGCAGGCAGCACCCTGACCGACATCCACGGCATCGGCCCGCTGGTCGCCGGCCGGTTCCTCGCCGAGATCGTCGACGCCCGCCGCTACCCCACCACCAACGCGTTCGCTGCCGCCAACGGCACCGCACCCATCCCGGCCTCCTCGGGCCGCACCGTGCGGCACCGCTACAACCCCGGCGGCAACCGGCAGCTCAACCGTGCCCTCTACACCGTCGCGCTCACCCAGATCGCCTCCGACACCGAAGGCCGCGCCTACTACCGACGCAAACGAGCCGAAGGCAAGACCGGCCGCGAAGCGCTGCGCTGCCTCAAACGACGGATCTCGGACCGCGTGTACAAGACCATGCTCCGCGATGCCCAGACCGCAACTCAATCGACTGCTCAACCGATCGACCCCGGCGCTGGTGAGCCAACTGGTGAGCCATCTGGTGAGGGTCTGGCAACGTACTTGGCGGTGGGTGCGAGTGACGCACACGAGGTACGACTCACGGCCTGAGGGCCAGCGCGTAACAGGCATTGCAACCTCGAGCCTGCTCTTCGCTCAAGCGATCACACCGCACCCACCTACAGACCAGATTACGCCCCAGAAACCGCTACCCAGAAGGCCTTGCAACATAGAGGCCCATTGTCGGAAGCGCGCGGGCGGTCGACGTCCGAAACCCGGCCGTGATCGACGCCTCTCGGATGCGTGATGGGCGTGCACAAGCTGACGGCGGGCGACGGCTACACGTACCTCACGAGGCAGGTGGCCGCTCACGATGCCACTGACCGAGGTCATCAAGGGTTGGCGGACTATTACGCCGAGAAGGGCGAATCACCGGGACGGTGGTTCGGCACCGGCCTAGCTGCCCTCGATGTCGAGCTGGGCTCGGAGGTCACCGAGGCGCAGATGCGCAACCTGTTCGGTGAGGGACGACACCCGAACGCAGAGCTCGTCGAGAGCGTCGCCCACGAGAACGGCGCGAGCGTTGAGGAGGCCAAGAAACTCTCGCAGCTCGGCCGGGTGTTCGCACGCTACCTAGGCAACCAGCCCGAGTTCATCCGGGAGACCGCGCAGCGCTATGTCGCCTTCAACCTGGCCCGCGGCCAGCATTGGAGGACGCCGGTCCCGGCTGGGGTCCGAGCCGACATCCGCACCAAGTTGGCCGATGAGCACTTCGATCGCGAGTACGGCCGCCCTCCCTTGGACGACCGAGAGCGCGGCTCGTTCATGGCGAAGGCCACTCGGCAGCAGA
>CAZDAO010000458.1:0-1326 GCA_964503015.1 uncultured Nocardioides sp.
GAAGACTCCCCCGGGGTCTCGGGTCCCCGGGGGAGTCGGAGCCGCCTGTCGGAATCGAACCGACGACCTAATCATTACGAGTGATTCGCTCTACCGACTGAGCTAAGGCGGCGTGGCCCCCGAGCGTGCTCGACGGACCGCGGGCGAGTATACGGAGCCGGTGCTTCCGGACAGAAATCACGGGGTGGGGCGCACCGGCTAGGTTCGGGACCGACCGCACCCACCCCACCTCAGGAGGAACGATGCCCACTCGCTCCGCACGCACGGCATGGAACGGCGGACTCCAGGACGGATCCGGCCAGGTCGAGCTCTCCAGCTCCGGCGCCGGCACGTTCGACGTCAACTTCCCCAAGCGCGCGGCCGACGACGCCGACGGCACGACCAGTCCCGAGGAGCTCGTCGCCGGCGCGCACTCCGCGTGCTACGCGATGTCGCTGTCGAACCTCGTCACCGAGGCCGGCGGCACCGTGCAGGCCCTCGACGTGAAGGCCGACGTCACCCTCGGCGCCGACCAGGAGGCCGGCGGCTTCAAGCTCACCGGCATCGTGCTGACGGTGCGCGCCGAGGTCGAGGGGCTCGACGACGCGGCGTTCGAGGACGCCGCTGACAAGGCGAAGGCCGGATGCCCGATCAGCAAGGCGCTGGCCTCGGTGCCGATCACCCTCGACGCCGCCCTGGAGGGCTGAGCGCGGCCTCGCGCCGCAGCTCGGCGAGCCGGTCGCGGAGGTCGGGGTCGCGCATGACCTCCGCGACCGTGGGGCAGTCCTGCGGCCCCGTCGCGCCCGGCACGCACAGCGTGCAGAAGTCCCCCGGGCGCAGGGGGCACCGGGCGTCCACGGTCGTCACGCCGGCCACGCTAGGTCGGGGGCGTACGACGACGTAGGGCCGAAGGTCCCTCAGCAGGTCGTGCCGTCGTCGGGGACGGCGCCCTCGATGAGGTAGTCCTCGACCGTGGTGTCGATGCACTCGTTGCCCGAGTTGTAGGCCGTGTGGCCGTCGCCTTCGCGCTCGACGAGCACGCCGGAGTCGAGCTGCGCGGCCAGCGCCTCGGCCCACTTCATCGGCGTCGCGGGGTCGCGGGTGGTGCCGAGCACCAGGATCGGGGCGGCGCCCTCCCCGCGGATCTCGAGCGGCTCCTCGGACGACCTCACCTCGATGCTCCGGCACCCGGTCAGGCCCCACGCGAAGACCCTGCCGAAGGTCGGCGAGGCCTCCTCGAAGACCGCGAACTTCGACGGCACCTGGCCGAACGCGATCGACCTCGGGTCGTCGAGGCAGTTGATCGCGTAGATCGCCTCCATCGAGTTGTCCTTGTAGGACCCGTCG
>CAZDAO010000458.1:1426-3622 GCA_964503015.1 uncultured Nocardioides sp.
GCCGAGGAAGCAGTTGTCGGTCGAGTCGAGGCAGTTCTGCACGTAGGCGCGCAGCGCGGTCTCGAAGCCGGCGGCCTGGTCGAGCGACATCGTCTCGGGGTCGAGCGAGACGTCGACCGCCCCGTCGAGCACGAACCGGCCGACCCGCTCGGGGAAGAGCTCGGCATAGGTCGCGCCGAGCTTGGTGCCGTAGGAGGCGCCGAGGTAGGTCAGGGTCTCCTCGCCCAGCGCCGAGCGGAGCACGTCCATGTCGCGGGCCGTCTCGATGGTCGTGACGTGCCCGAGCAGCGGACCGGAGCTGGCCTTGCAGGCCGCGCCGAAGCCGAGGACGGTCTCCTCGTAGTCCTCGACCTCCGCAGGGGTGTCGGGGGTGGGGTCGGCCGCGATGTAGGCGTCCATCTCCTCGTCGCTCAGGCAGTCGACCGGGGCCGACCGGCCGGTGCCGCGCGGGTCGAATCCGACGACGTCGAAGGCCTCGAGGAGCGGCTTGCGGAAGACCATCCCGCCAGCGGCGGCGTAGGACGTGCCGGGCGCGCCGGGACCGCCCGGGTTGACGACCATCGAGCCGACGCGCGCACCCGAGGCGGGCACGCGCAGCAGCGCGAGGTCGATCGTCGCGCCGCGCGGGTCGGCGTAGTCGATCGGCACGGTGAGCGTGCCGCAGTCCTGGTCGTCGTTGCCCTCGCAGGGCTGCCAGTCGATGCGCTGGGAGTAGAAGTCCTCGAGCGCGGGCCGGGGCGGCTTCGTGACCGAGGCCGGGGGCGGAGTCGTCGGCGAGGGCGTCGGCAGCACGCGGGGCGCGTCGTCGGAGCCGTCGCCACCGAGCGCGATCCCGACCGCGACGGCGGCGGTCAGCACCAGGGCGAGCACGGCCACGAGCGCCACGACCCGCCTCACGCGCGCACTCCCGGGAGCCGCAGGGCGACGGTCATCGACTCCAGGGCCAGCTGTGGCGGCACGTTGAACTCCAGCATCTGCTCGCGGGCGGTGAAGATCGCGTCGATCATGCGCAGCAGCTGCTCGGGCGACGCCGCGCGCGCGACCACCTCGACGTCGCCGCGCAGCTCCTCGTTGACCAGCTCGCCGGGCGCCCCGACGGCGAGGGCGATGGCGTCGCGGTAGACCGAGACCAGGTCCATCAGGCACCGGTCGATGACGTCGAGCACCCGCCGGCGGGCCTTCTGCTTCTGGAGCTTCTCCAGCGCCGCCAGTGCGGCGCGGTAGGCCCGACTGGTGGTGTCCTTGCGCTCGCTGCCGAACATCGACTGGAGCCCCTCGAGCTCGCGCCGCTCGGCCTCGTCGGTGATCGCCGCGGTCTCCTCCTTGGCGATCTCGGCGAGGTTGGTCGCCGCGGTCATCACGGCACCCAGCGAGGTGAGCCGGGCCGGCAGGGAGACGACCTCACGGCGCCGCCGCCGGGCGTCCTCGTCGACGCAGAGCGCTCGGGCGCGGCCGATGTGGCCCTGGCTGGCCCGCGCGGCGAAGGAGGCCATGGTCGCGTCGACGCCCTGCCGCACCAGGAACTCACTGACCTCCGGGGCGGTCGGGGTGGCGAGCGTGACGTGGCGCGAGCGCGACGCGATGGTCGGGAGCACGTCGGCCCGCGTCGGCGCGCACAGCAGCCACACCGTCTTGGGCGTCGGTTCCTCGATCGCCTTGAGGAGGGCGTTGCCGGTGCGCGGGTTCTCCGGGGTGCCGAGCCGGTCGGCGTCCTCGACCAGGATGACCTGCCAGCGACCGAGCGCAGGGAACTTCGCCGACGCCTGGACGAGGGAACGCATGTCGTCGACGTAGAGCACGGTCGTCTCGGAGCGTACGACGGTCACGTCGGGGTGGGACCCGCTCACCACCAGGCGGCACGCCTCGCACGTGCCGCAGCCGGTGCCGGTCTCGCACTGCAGGGCGGCCGCGAAGGCCCGCGCGACGTTGGACCGACCGGACCCCGGCGGCCCGGTGAACAGCCACGCGTGGGTCATCCCGTTGCCGGCCGCGGCCTCCCGCAGGGTGCCGATCAGTGGCTGCTGGCCGACGAGGTCCTCCCAGACCGTCATCGGTCCCCCAGCAGCGGCTCGACGCGGGCGCGGATCGCGGCCGCGATCTCCTCGATCGGCGCGCGCGCGTCGAGGACAACGTAGTGGTCGGGGTCGGCTGCCGCCAGGTCGAGGAAGCCCTGCCGCACCCTCTGGTGGAACTCCA
>CAZDAO010000459.1:0-3622 GCA_964503015.1 uncultured Nocardioides sp.
GTTCTCCAGCTCGCCCAGCTCCCGCAGCTCCTTGGTCGTGAACTTGGCCTCTGCCGGGCCGCGCCTGCCGACCATCACGACGTGCTCGACCTGTGAGCGCGCCAACGCTGCCAGCGAGTGATCCGCGATGTCCGTCGTGGCCAACTCGTCGACCGACTTGGCGAGGATGCGGGGCTAGTCGATGTCGTGGCCGAGGTGGAGCGCCGCGTGGTAGGCTAGCAGCTGGAGCGGGATGGTCAGCAGGATCGGGTCGAGCTCAGGCTCGTTGCGGGGTACGACGATGCGGCGGGCGCCGACCTCGCCGAGGTCGACGTCCTCGTGGGTGACGACCACGAGCGGGCCCTGGCGGGCGTCGATCTCGTGGAGCGCACCGACGTTGCGCTCGGCGAGCTCGTCGTGCGGCACCAGCGCGACCGTCGGGACGTCCGGGTCGATCAGGGCCAGCGGGCCGTGCTTGAGCTCGCCGGCCGGGTAGGCCTCGGCGTGGCGATAGCTGATCTCCTTGAACTTCTGCGCCCCCTCGCGGGCGACCGGGAAGCCCCGCACCCGCCCGATGAAGAACAGGCTCCGCGCCTCGGCCAGGGACTGCGCCACCTCGACCAGCTCCTCCTCGCCGGCCAGGATCTCCTCGATCTGCCCGGGCAGCCGCTCCAGCCCCGCGACCAGGCGCTTGCCGTCGGCGATGGACAGGTCGCGCACCCGGCCCAGCTGGAGCGCGAGGAGCGCGAAGCCCAGGAACATGTTGGTCAGCGCCTTGGTGCTCGCGACGGCGACCTCCGGCCCGGCGTGGAGGTAGATGCCGCCGTCGCACTCGCGCGCGATGGCGGAGCCCACGACGTTGACCAGGCCGACGCAGCGCCCGCCCTTGCGGCGTACCTCCTGCACGGCGAGCAGCGTGTCGATGGTCTCCCCCGACTGGCTGACCGCGACGTAGAGCGTGTCCGGCTCGATCACCGGGTTGCGGTAGCGGAACTCGCTGGCCGCCTCGGCGTCGGCGGGGATGCGGGCCAGCTCCTCGATCAGCCCGGCGCCCATCTGGCCGACGTAGTAGGCCGAGCCGCAGCCCAGGATCTTGACCCGCCGCACGGCGCGCAGGTCGCGGGCGTCCATGTCGAGCCCGCCGAGGTGCGCGGTGCCGAAGCGCTCGTCGAGCCGGCCGCGCAGCACCGCCTGGGCGGTGGTCGGCTGCTCGAGGATCTCCTTGCGCATGTACGACGCGTGGTCACCCGCGTCGTAGGCGTCGGCGTCGATGTCGACCTCGGTCGCGGTCTTGCCGGTCGCCGCGAGGTCGTGGTGGCGCATGGTGCTGAAGCCCGCAGCGGTGATGGTCGCCATCTCGCCGTCGTCGAGCATCGCCACCGTCGTGGTGTGGCGCACGATCGCGGCGAGGTCCGAGGCGACGTACATCTCCTTGTCCCCGACCCCGACGACCAGCGGGCTGCCGTTGCGCGCCACCACGATCCGGTCGGGGAAGTCGGCGTGCACCACCGCGAGGCCGTAGGTGCCGACCACGCTGCGCAGGGCGTCGCGCACCTTGCCCTCGAGGGTGTCGGCGTCGCTGCGCGCGACGAGGTGGGCGACCACCTCGGTGTCGGTGTCGCTGGCGAGGGTCACCCCGGCGTCGGTGAGCTCGGCCCGGAGCCTGGCCGCGTTGTCGATGATGCCGTTGTGCACCACGGCCACCCGGCCGAGCTGGTCGGTGTGCGGATGGGCGTTGACGTCCGTCGCCGGGCCGTGGGTGGCCCAGCGGGTGTGGCCGATCCCGGTGGACCCGCCGAAGCGCTTGGGCAGCGAGTCCTCGAGGTCGCGCACCCGCCCGGCCTGCTTGGCGACCTTGATGCCGCGGCTGCCGAGCACGGCGACGCCGGCCGAGTCGTAGCCGCGGTGCTCGAGCCGGGTCAGTCCTTCGAGGACCACCGGCGCGGCGTCCTGGCGGCCGATGTAGCCGACGATTCCGCACATGGGTGCTGGGTTCCTGTTCTCTCAGTGGCCGCCGCGTGACGGCCTTCTTCTCGGTGGCCGTCGTGCGACGGCCTTCTACTCGGTGGTCGAGGCGCGACGGCCTTCTACTCGGTCGTCGAGGTGCGAGCGGAGCGAGCCTCGAGACCACGGGTCCTATCCGTAGACGATCCGCCGCAGCTGTCGCTCCGACAGCTCCGGCGGCGCGACGACGCGACCGCGGAGCTCCTCGGCGATGCGCGCGAAGATCTCGGGGTTCTTCGCGCCGTACGTCTTGAGGCTGGCGTGCCGGGCCCGGACGTACTCCTCCACCGGTTGCGCGTGGAAGGCGATGACGTCCTCGATCACCCGCGCCGCCTCACCGGGCGTCAGTGACGTGGTGGCGACGACGTGGGACACGAGTGCGGGGTCGGGCACCGGATGATCGTGCGCCTGTCGGGTTCGACAGGCAAGTTTCTGCCCGATTTCGGGCAGGAATGCATATTGCGGTGCTTGCGGCGCGCGGGTCGTCGTACCTCATCCGCCACAAAGGGAGGAGATATGTCCGGCTCAGCCGTTCACAGGGGCCGAAGTGGGGGATCCGGTGCGGATCTGAGCGAAATGGTGGTGCGCCGGTGGGGACGTGGTACCTTGGGTGAACAGCAGGTGAACGGGAGGTGTCACATGAGCAAGCACACGATGACCGGCGTGCCGGTCTGCACCTGGGTGGCCGTCACGGATGCGTCGGGTCGCACCCGCATGGAGGCACGCTGGTCGCTGCCCGGCGCGGTGCGCACCCAGGCTGCCTGAGCCCACGCCCCAGGATTCGAGCCGCGTCCCCACCGAGGGGCGCGGCTCTGCTCATGTCCGGGCGACAAAAACCTGCCCGCCCCGGGAATGAATCCGGGACCCCCCTCGTTATGGTGGTTGAACTTTCTACCAACCACCCCCCACAGGAGCCTCCATGACCACCGGATTCGACGCCCCCACCACCGCCATCGACGACATCTCGGGCGACTACACCCTCGACGTCAGCCACAGCCGCCTCGGTTTCGTGGCCCGCCACGCCATGGTGACCAAGGTCCGCGGCCAGTTCGGCGCCTTCACCGGCACCGCCACGATCGACGAAGCCACCCCCAGCAGCTCCAAGGTCGAGCTGAGCATCGACGTGGCCTCCGTCGAGACCGGCAGCGCCGACCGCGACGGCCACCTCAAGTCCGGCGACTTCTTCGACGCCGAGACCTACCCGACGATCACGTTCACCTCGACCGACGTCCAGCGCGACGGCAGCGACTGGACCATCACCGGCGACCTGACGATCAAGGACGTGACCAAGCCCGTTACGATCGAGTTCGCGCAGACCGGCTCGGCCCGCGACCCGTTCGGCAACCTCCGCGTCGGCTTCGAGGGCGAGACCACCATCAACCGCAAGGACTGGGGCCTGACCTGGAACGCCGCGCTCGAGACCGGCGGCGTCCTCGTCTCCGAGAAGATCAAGCTCGAGTTCGACGTCTCGGCGATCCAGAACGCCTGACCCCCGACCGGGCACTTCGTCCCCGTCAGCGGCGCTCACCGGGCACGTCGTCCCCGTCAGCAGCGCTCACCGGGCACTTCGTCCCCGTCACAGCGAGAACGCCCCCTTCCTCTTCCGAGGGAGGGGGCGTTGTCACGCGCCCGGTCACCG
>CAZDAO010000460.1:0-3617 GCA_964503015.1 uncultured Nocardioides sp.
CGGTCGTCGTCCGGGAACGGGTTGCGCCATCGCGCGCGCTTGCGGACCAGCAGCACCCCGACCCCGGCCGGCCCGCCCCACTTGTGCGCGGAGCCGGCCGCCGCGGCCCAGCCCTCGGGGAGCGGCAGGCGCCCCATCGAGGCGCAGGCGTCGGTGAACAGCGGCACCTCCTCCGGGAGCTCGACGTCGCCGACGTCCTGGACCGTGCCGACCTCGTGGTTGGCGGCCTGGAGGGCGACGACGCCGACACCCGGCACGCCGGCCGCCCGGGTCAGGTCGGCGGCGCGCACCCGCCCCTGGTTCGTCACGCCCACCTCGACCGACCGGGCGCCCCAGGCGACGGCGTGGCGCACTGCGGAGTGCTCGATCGCGGAGTGGGCCACCCCGTCACCTCGGCGGGAGCCGCGCACCAGCCCGAGCAGGCCGAGGTGGACCGCGTGGGTGCCGCTCGGGGTGAAGGTCACCTCGTCGGCCCGCACGCCGAGCGCGTCGGCCGTGGCCTCGCGCGCGTTGTCGAGCAGCAGCCGGGCCTCGCGCCCGGGACGGTGCAGCCGGCGCGGGTCGGCGTACCCCCGGTCCAGTGCCGCCAGGAGGACCTCGCGGGCCGCCGGGTGCAGGGGCGAGGACGACGCGCTGTCGAGATCGCCCCCTCGGGCTGCGGGACCTGTCACACGGGCAACTTATGCCACGCCGGGGTGCGCCCCGCAGGACCGGCGGTGCGACGAGCCGCCCGGAGTGGTCCGGATCCGCCGACACCCGACCCTGCCCCGCACGGCCCGGCCAGATGGCGATAGTCTCTATCCGTCGAAACGGACCGAGAGAGAGGCTCGTCAGTGGGTCTGCAAGTCCCCAAGCTTTCAGGCGCGCCGGCGCGGCGCATCCTGAGGGTCGCGCTGCTGGGCGCGACGATGCTGGTGCTGGCCGGGTGTTCCGACGCCGACGAGCACCAGATCCGCAACCTGGCGATGCCCGACCGTGCCAGCGCGCAGGGTCCCTACACCTACGAGCTGTGGAAGTGGGCCTGGGTGGCCGCCATGGTCACCGGCGTCATCGTCTGGGGCCTGATCTTCTACGCCGTGGTGAAGTTCCGCCGTCGCAGCGACGACGAGGTCCCGCGCCAGACGCGCTACAACCTGCCGCTCGAGGTCTTCTACACGATCGCCCCGGTGCTGATGTGCGTCGTGTTCTTCTTCCACACCGTCCGCGTGCAGGACGAGGTCGTGAAGATCGAGGACAACCCCGACATGACCGTCGAGGTCATGGGCCAGCAGTGGTCGTGGACGTTCAACTACGGCGTCGGCGAGCAGGACACCAGCGCCAACCCCGAGGACGACGAGTTCGCCTACCAGGAGTACGTCTACACCTCGGGCGACGGCAACGAGATCCCGACGCTGGTGCTCCCCGTAGACCAGCGGATCCAGTTCAACCTGCACTCGCCCGACGTGATCCACGACTTCGGCGTGCCGGCCTTCTTGGTCAAGATGGACGTCATCCCCGGCCGGGTCAACAGGCTGCAGATCACGCCCACCGTCGAGGGCGACTACGCCGGCAAGTGCTACGAGCTCTGCGGCGTCTACCACTCCCGGATGCTGTTCAACGTCAAGGTCGTCAGCCAGGCCGAGTACGACGCCTACCTCGCCGACCTCGCCGAGGCCGGCCAGACGGCCGACTCGCCCGTGCTCGGCGGGTCCAACGCCACGACTCAGACCGGACTGGCCGAAGACCAGTCCCAGGAAGGGAGCCAGGAGTGAGTGCCCCCACCTCCGCCGCCCCGCACGCCGCTCCGGCCGCCCCGCAGCCGCGCAAGCCGCTGGGCCAGCAGGTCGTCCGACTGCTGACCACGACCGACCACAAGCTGATCGGCAAGATGTACCTCGGCACCTCGTTCGCGTGGTTCCTCATCGGCGGCCTGATGGCCATGCTGATCCGCTCGGAGCTCGCCTACCCCGGCCAGCAGGTCGTCAACGAGCAGCTCTACAACCAGCTCTTCACGATGCACGGCACGATCATGCTGCTGCTCTTCGCGACGCCGCTGTTCTTCGGCTTCGCCAACGTGATCATGCCGCTGCAGATCGGCGCCCCCGACGTCGCGTTCCCGCGCCTCAACATGTTCAGCTACTGGCTGTTCCTGTTCGGCGGTCTCATCGCCGCGTCGGGCTTCCTGACCCCCCAGGGCGCCGCGGACTTCGGGTGGTTCGCCTACACGCCGCTCTCCGACGCCGTCCGCAGCCCGGGCGTCGGCGGTGACCTCTGGATCATGGGCCTCTGGATGGCCGGCCTCGGCACGATCCTGGGTGGCGTCAACTTCATCACCACGATCATCTGCATGCGTGCCCCCGGCATGACCATGTTCCGGATGCCGATCTTCGTCTGGAACACCCTGATCACCTCGATGCTCGTGATCATGGTCTTCCCGATCCTGGCCGGTGCGCTGCTGTCTCTGGAGGCCGACCGGATCCTCGGTGCCCACGTGTTCGACCCCTCACACGGCGGACCGATCCTGTGGCAGCACCTGTTCTGGTTCTTCGGGCACCCCGAGGTCTACATCATCGCCCTGCCGTTCTTCGGCATCATCTCCGAGATCCTCCCGGTCTTCAGCCGCAAGCCGATCTTCGGCTACGTCGGCCTGGTGGCCGCGACGCTCGGCATCGCGATGCTCTCGGTCGCGGTGTGGGCCCACCACATGTTCGTCACCGGCGCAGTCGACCTGCCGTTCTTCTCCGGCATGACGTTCCTGATCGCGGTGCCGACGGGAGTGAAGTTCTTCAACTGGATCGGCACGATGTGGGGCGGAAGCCTGTCCTTCGACACCCCGATGCTGTGGTCGATCGGCTTCTTGACGACCTTCCTGTTCGGTGGTCTCACCGGTGTCATCCTGGCCAGCCCGCCGCTGGACTTCCACGTGTCGGACTCCTACTTCGTGGTGGCGCACTTCCACTACGTCGTGTTCGGCACCGTGGTGTTCGCGATGTTCGCCGGCTTCTACTTCTGGTGGCCGAAGATGACCGGCCGGATGCTCGACGAGCGGCTCGGCAAGGTCCACTTCTGGCTCCTGTTCATCGGCTTCCACACCACGTTCCTGGTGCAGCACTGGCTGGGCGTCGAGGGCATGCCGCGTCGCTACGCCGACTACCTGCCGGCCGACGGGTTCACCACGCTCAACCAGATCTCGACCGTGGGAGCGTTCCTGCTGGGTGCCTCGACGCTGCCGTTCCTCTACAACGTCTACGTCTCGACGAAGGGTCCGCTGGTCGAGGTCGACGACCCGTGGGGCTGGGGCCGCTCGCTCGAATGGGCGACCAGCAGCCCGCCACCGCGCCACAACTTCCACACGCTGCCGCGGATCCGTTCCGAGTCGCCCGCCTTCGACCTGCACCACCCCGAAGTGGCGCTGCGTGAGCTGTCCGAGCACCCTGCGGAGCGCAACGGTGAAGTCGCCGATGCACCCGAGGTGGCGGGCCGCGAGGAGATGCTGCGCGACCGGGCCGACTCGACCACGCCGACCGAGGAGGAGAACCGATGAAGGCCGAGGCCTGGATCTTCGGCATCACCACCGTGTTCGTCGCGGTGGTGGCGCCCGCCTACTGGTTCCTCGCCGAGGACCCGACCGGCACCTC
>CAZDAO010000461.1:0-3613 GCA_964503015.1 uncultured Nocardioides sp.
AGGCGGCCGCCGAGCTCACCGAGCGCGACGACGTACGAGCCGTGGTGCTGTGGGGCGGTGAGCGGGTCTTCGCTGCGGGCAACGACGTCAAGGAGATGGCCGACCTGTCCTACGCCGACATGGTGAAGGTCTCCGCCTCCGTCAGCTCCGCCACCACCGCGATCGCCCGGATCCCCAAGCCGGTCATCGCCGCCGTCAACGGGTACGCCCTCGGCGGCGGCTGCGAGCTGGCGCTGTCGGCGGACCTGCGGTTCGCCGCCGAGGACGCGGTCCTGGGACAGCCGGAGGTGCTCCTCGGGATCATCCCCGGCGCCGGCGGCACCCAGCGCCTGACGCGCCTGGTCGGCACGGCGAAGGCGAAGGACATCATCTTCACCGGCCGCTTCGTCAAGGCCGACGAGGCGCTGCGCATCGGCCTGGTGGACCGCGTCGTCCCCGCCGAGAAGGTCCTGGAGGAGTCGGTCGCCTACGCCTCGCAGTTCAGCAGCGCCGCGGCACTGGCCATCCGGGCCGCCAAGGAGTGCATCGACCGGGGGAGCGAGGTCGACCTCGACACCGGCCTGGAGATCGAGCGGCAGCAGTTCGCCGCCGTCTTCGCGACCGAGGACCGTACCCGCGGCATGACCTCGTTCGTTGAGAACGGGCCGGGCAAGGCGACCTTCGTGGGGCGCTGACACCGGGTACGCTCCGGCAGCCCGCCCGAGCGACCGCACGTCGCCGTGCCGACCTGAAGGAGACCGACCAGTGGACAAGCTCCGGGGAACCCTGGCCCAGATCGTGTGGATCGTGAGCGCCCTCTCGGCGTTGCTGCTCGCCATGGGCGCGCTGCTCATCGCGCTCGAGGCGAACCGGTCCAACGACGCCGTGCACTTCATCCTCCGGGCCGCCGACTTCGTCGACCTCGACGTCTTCTCCCGCAGCGACGGGATCAAGCAGTTCCGCGGCGAGGGCGCCGACACCAAGAACGCGCTGTTCAACTGGGGCCTCGGGGCGATCGCCTGGTTGGTCGCCGGCCGCCTGGTCAGCAAGCTCATCAAGTCCTGAGGCGGCTGGCCGCGCACGCGGCTCGGGTGCACATGCGTACCGCATCGTGGGACGGGGTGTACCTCACTGTGTAACTGAGTGTCACAGTTCCCGAGCGACCACCGACCAGGGAGGGACGGTGGCGCTGACCCGATTCCTTGGGAGGGAACGCACATGCACCTGAAGTCCAGCCTCGCCGCACTCGGCATCGCCTCGCTCGTCGCCACCGGCCTCAGCGCCAGCCCGGCGGGCGCGGCGTCTGGCAACCTCGTCTTCGTCTGCAACACGGTGCTCGGTGACAAGGAGTTCGTCACCACGGCCGACACCGATCTGCCCGCCACGCTCGCCACCGGCGCCTCCGCGCCGGTCAACGTGACGGCGAAGGTGACGATCCCCGACGACGTGCGCAACGCGGTCTACACGATCTTCGGCGCCCGCAAGGTCGCCGGCACGGCGAAGATCAAGGCGACCCAGAACGGCACCGCGCTGCCGGAGATCGCTGCCACCGTGGCCAGCGCCGACCTGCCCGCCTCGGGGCCGGTCACCGTCACCGCGACCGGCGCCGGTCCGACGTTCACCCCGACCGCCGCCGGCACCTACGTCCTGAAGGCGGCCAGCTACACCGCCTCGCTGGTGTTCACCAAGGAGGACGGCTCCGACGCCTACACCGCCGACGTGAGCTGCACGCCCAAGGCGACCACGCCCGCTCAGGACCTGACCGTCGACTCCGTGACCGTCTCCGACGCCGGCACGACCCCCACGCCCGGCACCCCCGCCGTGCAGGCGACGACCACGAAGGTGAAGGGGAAGTACTCCGCGAAGCAGTCGAAGATCGTCGCCAGGGTCAAGGTCGGCTCGGCCGACGGCGCGGCCACCGGCAAGGCGAAGGTCAAGGTCACCCGTGGCAAGAAGAAGGTCAAGAGCCTGCGCGTCGAGGTGAAGGGCGGCAAGGCCAAGGTCGTGGTCCGCAAGGTCACGAGGCCTGGCTCCTACACGATCACCGTCTCCTACGGCGGCGACGCGACCCACGCGGCGTCGAAGGGCAAGGCCAAGGTCAAGGTCCGCTGAGGCGTGGCCCCCTGCCCGTGACCTACGATCCGGGCAGGGGGTGCCACATGTCTCGAGATCCCGTGCGCCCGCACCCGGCCCGCGCCCTGACCGTCGGCGCACTCGGTCTGGCAGTCGTGACCGCTGCGATCCGTCCGGCGGCGGCCGCCGTGCCGTCGAGCACCACCGTGGCGATCAGTGCTGCGCAGTCGACCTTCGGCCAGCCGGTCAGCGTCTCCGCCGCGGTGACCACCCCGACCGGGGTGGTCGAGGGCGACATCGTCTTCTCCGTCGACGGCGTGGCGTTCAAGGCCGACCTGGGGGCGGGCGGCACGGCCAGCATCGTGCTGCCGCGCGCGGGAGCCGGGACCCACGCTGTGCAGGCGACCTTCCTGCCCCAGGACCCGCTGCAGCAGGACGGCAGCACCTCGCCGCCCGTGTCCTGGCAGGTCGCCCAGGTCCGCACCCGGCTCCAGGTGGACGTCACGGGCAAGCGGCTCCGGGGCCCGACGGCGGTCCGGATCCGGACCGCAGGGGTCTACGGCACGACGCCGTCGGGCCGGGTCAGGATCGTCGTACGCCGCGCAGGCCGGACCGTGCGGGTCGCCCGCGGCCGGCTCGAGAGCGGGATGGGCGTCGCACCGCTGCGCCTGCGTCCGGGACGCTCGCGCGCGGGCACCTACCGGGTGAGGGTCACCTACGCCGGCGACGCCGACCACCTCGCCGTGACCCGCACCGAACGCTTCCGCATCGGCCGTCGGCGCTGACCGCCGGCCCGTCGCCGACCGTGACAGTGCCACTGTGAGGATCCCCACCCCGATCGCCATTCCGTGCCCGGGGCCGTGACTTGTAGCCTCACGAACACATCCGAGTGCACAGGAGGGGCCGCGAGGCCACACCACCATGAACATTGTTGTCTGTGTGAAGTACGTGCCGGACGCCACGGCCGACCGCAAGTTCGAGGACGACAACACCGTCGACCGCGTCGGTGTCGACGGCCTGTTGTCCGAGCTGGACGAGTACGCCGTCGAGCAGGCGTTGCAGTTCCGCGAGAAGCGCGAGGGTGAGGAGATCACCGTGACCGCGCTGACCGTCGGCCCCGAGAAGGCCGTCGACGCGGTCCGCAAGGCGCTGCAGATGGGCGCCGACTCCGGCGTCCACGTGGTCGACGACGCGATCGCCGGCTCCGACTACCTCGGCACCTCGCTGGTGCTCGCGAAGGCCGTCGAGAAGATCAAGGCCGACTCCGGCGCCGACCTCGTGGTCTGCGGCATGGCCTCGACCGACGCGGCGGGCTCCGTCGTGCCGGCGATGCTCGCCGAGCGCCTCGGCCTCCCGCAGGTCACGCTCGCCTCCGTCGTGGAGTCGCAGGGCGACCAGGTCCGGATCAAGCGCGACAACGAGGGGTCGACCGAGGTCATCGGCGCGACGCTGCCGATCGTGCTGAGCGTGACCGACCAGTCCGGCGAGGCCCGCTACCCGTCGTTCAAGGGCATCATGGCGGCGACGAAGAAGCCGCTGGAGACCTGGTCCCTGACCGACC
>CAZDAO010000462.1:0-3605 GCA_964503015.1 uncultured Nocardioides sp.
GCCCACCCCCGCCCCCACACCGCCCGCTCAGCGAGTTACTGAAACGTCCGGGCTAAGGGTGGGCTCTCGAGTTCGTCGAGGGTCGTCACGCGTCCGGGAGAAAGGGAAGCGCGAGCTTGCCGGCACGATCGTCGGGACTAGCCTCCGGGCTGTGCGCCACGCCGTTCTTGACGACGGATTCGATCCTGTCCCACCGGATCAGGCGGTGAAGGGCCGCGAGTACATCGTGACTTTGTGGCGCGCCAGGTGGCGCCTCCTCGCGGCAGGCGTCCTCATTGCCTTCTCGCTCTGGCTGATCGGGCGTACTGTGGTTGAACCGCGGTACGAGGCGCGTGCCACCGTTGCCCTGAACCCGGTGGCGCTTGAGCAGCTCGTCGAGCCGACTGGGGAGCCGAGGGACTTTCTGGCGGATCTCGATGCAGAGATCCAAGCAGCACAGGATCCGGGGACGAGAGCTGGGCTGCAGGACCTGACAGGTGACGTGCTGGTAGCAACGGTCGGCGTCACCGAGGGCTCGACGTCCTCGCTAGATTTCGCGACCAGTGCAGGCACACCGGAGACGGCCATGCAGGCACTCGAGGTATGGGTGGACAGTTACGTAGTCGAGCGATTGCAACGCGGTGTCGCCCGAGTAAACGAGGACATCATAGGCCTAGAGAACGAGATCCTTCGCTTAGAGGAAGACCGAACGAGAGCCGCTGCACCTCTCGATACAATTCTAGCTCAACTTGCTGACAATCCGAGTCCAACCTATCGGGCAGAGCTTGTCCTTCAGCAGCAGAACCTCGAATCCCAGATCGGGTCGACGCTCAGCGATTTCGATAACCATATCATGCGAGCTCAGACCGCCGTCGACCGTCTAAACCAGGTTCAGAATGTGATACAGAGTGGCGACAACTGGGGAGTGACGTGGCATGGGTTCAGACGGACAACGCCGACCCCCGATAGAATGGCTACTGTCGGCTTTCTGCTTGGTCTGCTATCAGGCGCTGGCCTGGTGAGCTGGCGTAGGGCGAGCGACCGGTCGCTCCGTTCCCGAGCGACCGTTGAGAGGATCACTGGCCTGAAGGTTGTAGGCCTTATCCCACGATTGCTCGATTGGGATGAGCGAGAGGCGGCGCAAGTCATGCGAAGTGATCCGGGTTCACCAGCCGCCGAAGCGTACCGGAAGCTGCGAGCGTCGCTCGGCATCCGAGCAGCCGACGACCGAGCACGGCGAATCTCGGTGACAAGTTCGCTGCCTTCTGAAGGCACGACGACAACAGTGGCTAATCTCGCAGTTGCTATTGCACTGACTGGGCAGCGGGTACTCGTGGTGGACGTTCACTTGGCAGATCCGAGACTACACTTGGTCTTTGGGGTGCCCGACGGACCGGGATTCGTTGAGATGCTCGCGGGGGCGGATCAGCGGTCGACTATCCACCCGGTTAGGGACCTTGACGGACTGCGCGTCCTGCCCGCAGGTTCCGTCCTTCCAGCTAGCGAGGGTGTTACCTCCCTTGATTCCATGGAACTCGAGAGAGCCATCGGCGAGCTCGATGGTCTCGCCGATGTCCTTCTCTTCGACGTCCCGCCGGTTCTGGCCACGGACCACATGTCGGGACTGTCGTCCTTGATGGACGCTGTTCTCTTGGTTGTGCTTGCTGGCGAGACACAACCTGCCGAAGCGAGTGAGGCCACGATGCGATTGAATCAAGCCGACGCCCCATTAGTATGCGCCGTGCTGAACGGCGTGTCACGTGACATGCCGGACGGGTGTGCTTTCAAATACGGCTACGGCCAGCTCGACCGATGGTATGGCAGGCTCGGTGTGATTCGGAGCACGCCTCCTGACCAGGTGGCCATAGGCGGAGCAGATGCATCTCTGAACCGAACCCGTGGGCAGCAGGCGCGTGTCTGAGTGTGACCTTGCCGGGGACGAGCGAGAGCCGGGGCGTGGCGGAGGCACCAGCGACTCACGCTGTTCGCCCGGGTGGCCTTGTTGCGGGCATCACGAAGCGGTCTGTAGATACGGGGGCGTGACAGGCCTCTTCGTTGGATGATCTCTTGTGACCTCTAGCCTTAGGGTCCGTTTCGGTGCCGTGAGTCCACCGGGTATAGTCGATAGGGCGACCCGCAGCACTGGCGCAGCATGCGGAACGCTGGCTGCGCTGGTCGGCCTGCGGGCGGCAGTCTACTTTCTGCTTGGGCCGGGCCTCATTTTGGACGATTGGACCGCGGCGGGGAACCGCGA
Source organism: uncultured Nocardioides sp. (assembly GCA_964503015.1). Classification (GTDB taxonomy): domain Bacteria; phylum Actinomycetota; class Actinomycetes; order Propionibacteriales; family Nocardioidaceae; genus Nocardioides. Next base: position 2,234 of record CAZDAO010000462.1, read on the forward strand.
GTTTCAGGGCGTACTGAGTATCGCTGATTCGGGCCGTCTCATGAGCCGCCCAGTGGAGTGGCTGACTTATACCCTCATATACGGCGTGGCTGGCTCGAGCGCGAAATGGCTGTTGGTTCTCACGACGCTCCTCAATGTCGCTGCAGTATGTGCATTGTTCGTGGCCTTTCGGAGGTTCTACTCACCTCGCACGTCCGTGATCATCTGTGCGGCATGGATCCTGGTCCCGAATCACAACTCGATGACTGCATGGGCGGCTAACACCCAGTCTGTGGTGGCCTTCACGCTTCTCTGCCTGGGGATCTACGCGCTATCGAGGGGCTGGGCTACGGCTGCCGCATGTTGTCTCGCCGGTGCGGTTCTGGGATATCAGCTGACGATTCCACCTGCTGTGCTCGCAACTCTGTTCATCGGAACCCGGTTTGTACCACTCGCTGCGGAAACTCCCTCACCCACTCAACCACTGACGCTCTTCCGCAGAGCGGCTGTTATGGCGGCAATCCTCTTGGGGGTGGCATGGACAACCATTGAGCCGACTTACCCCCTGCGCGTCGCGGGACCGCGGCCATGGGTCTACGTCTCGGCGCACTTTGGTGAAGGCCTGTTCGCTAGCTCAGGGGCGGTGACGATTCTGGCACTTCTCTTCGTAGTGACTGCGGCTGGAGGAATCGTGACCTCCCTGTACCTCTACTGGCAGGGTGACAGAGATCGCGAGCGCGGACCCGCTCTAGTGGTAGTCGGCCTTATCATCATGGCGTCGGGCGGCCTCGGCACGGTTCTTTCCGGCAGCCAAGCCTACGGGATGACCGACCGCCTCTATGCGGTGTCGTCGGTCGGGGCCGTCATGGTCTGGGTGGGCATAGCACGAATTCTGTTCGCCTCACGTCGCCTTATCGGCGGCTCCCTAGTTGCTGCGTGGTGTATCTGCTGCGTGTATGGTCAGTCTGTTTCTCTGACCTCTTGGAGCAGGGCAGGGGAAGATGTACCCGCACTCCTGGCATATATCGATGAGACTGTGGTGGATCGGGATGCACGAATTGTGGTGGGGCCAAGAGCCGTACGACGCAACAACATCGTAGGTATTGTGTCACCTCACGCTCCAGACAATGCTTTGTGGCTTCACAGAGGACGAACCGCTGGCTCACTGCGCATTGCAAAGACCCCAGATGAGTTCGTCGTACAAGAACCCGGCGAGGTACTGCTGCGCTGGACGGGAGACTGATCCGACCTCGGGCGTCGGCCAGCGACGTCAGCGCTGCTCCGACCTGCGAAGCGCTCGCCGCGATCTTGCGTCCCGGCAACGACCGGCGCGAACAACTGTAGGGCGCCGCGGTAGCTGACGACGTGGGCGCGTCGTTGCGTCAGCTGGGGT
>CAZDAO010000463.1:0-3602 GCA_964503015.1 uncultured Nocardioides sp.
AGGCCACCACATCGGTGAACGTGCCACCGGTGTCGATACCGATCCTGATCCGCCGGTGGGTGGTGTTCGGCGTCGCGTCCTGCGTCATGGGGACGATTCAACTGGCGCAGGGTGGCGACCACCACGGCAGAGATTGCCGACGGACGACTGTTCCTCCGGCAATGCTTGCCGTGGGTCGTTCAGTCGTCGCGGAGCGCGCGATGGTGGTCCCCGTTGCGCTCGCCCTCAGGGTCGTGCGGCCGGTCGGCCTCGACCTCGGCGACGGTGTCCTCCAGGCGCACCGGCGCGGGCAGCGTGCGGAAGTCGGGGTTCGTCATGGCGGCCATCGTGGCAGCCGGCGCGGGAAAGGTGAAGGGCCCTCGCCGGTATGAGCGGCAAGGGCCCTTCGGGCGATGTGCAGGTCGCCGAAGCGTCCAGCTCATCTGGTGACCGGTCGTGGTGATGCTCCCGGTCGATCACTCCCTCGGGTCCGGCCCCAGCCACCGCATCACCCGGTGCCTGCGACGATCCCCGGCGAACCGGTTCCCGTCGTGTGGACCCTCCTTCCGGAGCCATCCCGCCTCCCCTTGCGGGGCTGCGTAGGGAGAGTTCTATGCCCGGCGTGGAAGGCTCCGCAAGGGGTACGGCGAAGCATTTTCCACATACTTCGGGTTCCGGCGTGTCCTCCCCAGACGGACGCACTTCATCCCCACCCGGTCAGGACTTCTCCACACGTTCCTGCACACCTCTCTGCACAGGCACGTGGACGTACGCGTCACCGTCCGGGCCGCCGTCCGGGTCCCCGTCGAGGATCCGTGCCAGCACCTGGTCGAGCGTCAGCCGGGCGCCCTCGGCGCGCAGCTCCTCGAAGCGCTCGTCGCCCAGGTCGCCCCGCAGCGCCGCCACGACCCGGGCGTGCTCGGGCACGTCGCCGGGGTGGCGCCGGGCCCCGAGGACCCGCAGCGCCTCGTCGCCCGCGCCGACGAGCACGGCACCCAGCTCCGGGCGTCCCAGCGCGTGCTCGGGGCCGGCGAGCTGGGAGACGGTCCACGCGGCCATCAGCCGCCGCCCCTGCGACCAGCAGATCCGCAGGGCCCGGTGGGTGAGCCGGCGCGCCTCCTCGTGGTCGCCGCGGTGGTCGGCGAGATAGCTGAGGTTGGACAGGAACACGCTGACGTACATCTCGTCGCCCAGGGCGCCGGAGATCTGCAGGCCCTCCTCGTAGGCCTCGCGGGCGAGCTCGTCGCGACCGGCGACCCGGGTGAGCTCGCCGCGGATGTTGAGCACCTGCGCGACGAGCGCCGGGCTGCCCACCTCGCGGCCGAGCTCCAGCGCCTCGTCGTTCATCGCGAGCGCCAGGTCGATCTGCCCGGCCTCGTCGATGTGCGTCGCCGAGGTGACCGCCAGCCCGTAGGCCACCAGCCGGTCCTCGCCCAGGTTGCGGAACAGCGCGGTCGCGTGCTCCCAGTGACGCCGGGCGTCCGACCGGTCGGACGGGAAGGCCATGAAGCCGGCCGCGAGGTGGATCCGGGCCGCCACGACGGGGTCGAGCCGGTCCTCCACGGCCAGCATCTCGTCGATCCAGCGGATGCCCTCGGCGTGGTGGCCCTCGAGGAACCAGTACGCGCCGAGCGCGGCGGTGATCCGGGCGGTGAGCGCCACGTCGCCGGCGCGTGCCGCCCAGGAGTGGGCCGCGCGGACCTCCTGCTGCATCTCGCTGATGTCGTCGAGCCACCGGTCGGTGGCGTCGGTCCAGCGTCGCTCGTAGAGGTCGTCCAGGCAGGAGGAGAAGTACGCCGTGTGCGCGGCCCTCGCCGCCTCCCGCTCGGCGTCGGCCAGCCGTGCGGCCGCCTGCTCACGGACGAGGGAGAGCATCCCGAAGCGCGGCTCTTCGCGGTAGCCGGTGGTCCGGCGCACCAGGCTGTGGTCGACCAGGACGCTGAGGGGGTCGACCACGTCGCCGTCCGCCCACACCGCCTCGACGGCCTCCAGCGGCACCGCGCCGTGGAACACCGAGAACAGGGCGAAGAGACGCCGCTCCGCCGGGCCCAGGAGCTGCAGGCTCCAGTCGATCGCCGCCGGGATCGTCTGCTGCCGGTCGGGGAGGTGCCGTCCGGCACCGGCCGCCGAGCCGAGACGGCTGGTCAGTCGCTCCCGCAGCAATGCCGGGGACAACGTGCGGAGGTGGCCGCCGGCGATCTCGATCGCGAGCGGCAGGCCGTCGACCGCCCGGCAGATCGCGGCGACGTCGTCGACGTGGGCGGCCAGGTCGAAGTGCGGATCGACCGCAGTCGCGACCTGGTCGAACAACGCGAGCGCGTCGGCGAGGCCATGGGTGCCGTGGCCGGGGTCGAGCGTGAGGGGCTGCACCTCGTGGACGCACTCCCCCGCGATCCGGAGCCGCGCCCGGCTGGTCACCAGCACCCGCAGGTCTGCGGACCACTGCAGCATCCGCGTCACCAGGTCCGCGGCCTCGACGACGTGCTCGAAGTTGTCGAGGACCAGCAGCAGCGACTGGCGCTGCAGGGCCTCCTCCAGCATCTGCACGACGTTGGCGTTGTCGCCGGAGCGCACGCCCAGCTCGCTGACCGTCAGCTCGGCGACGAGGGCGGGGTCGGTGATCTTGGTGAGGTCGACGTAGCAGGTCCGCTGCGCGGTCACGCCGGCGTACTCGTGGGCGACCTCGGCGGCGAGCCGGGTCTTGCCGACACCACCGATGCCGACCAGCGTCACGAGGCGGTGCTCCTCCATCAACGACAGCACCGTGGCCACGTCGCGCTCGCGCCCCACGGTGGGGGTCGCGGGTCGGGGCACCCGGCTCGCGCCGGTGCCGTGGACCAGGCTCGCCGGCTCGACCGCCGGTGTCGCCTCGGCACGCGCGCGCAGCGCCAGCGCCGCGGGACCCGGCTCGAGGCCGAGCTCCTCGTGCCAGAGCCGGGCCATCGCGTCGAGCCTCCGCAGCGCATCGCCGCGGTTGCCCGACTCGACGTGCTGCTGGACCAGCCGGAGGTGGGCCTCCTCGTCGAGCGGCTCGGCGGCCACCAGCTCGGCCCAGCGGCCGGCCGACCTGAGCAGGTCGAGGTAGGCCACCCGCAGGCGCTCGCGCTCGGCCTCGGCCCACGGCTCGTAGAGGTCCTCGGGCAGCAGGTCGCCGCGGTAGAGACCGATCGCCTCCTCGACCGCCGACGGGTCCGCGGCGAGGCGGTCGAACCGCTCGACGTCCACCACGACCTCCGCACCGGGCAGGAGGGTGACGACATCGCCGGCGAGGACGACCGCGGACGGGACGCCCATCGCCGTGCGCGCGAAGTGGGCGGCCTTGTGCAGCCGGGGCGCCGCCCGCTCGAGCAGCAGGTCCGGCCACAGCAGGTCGACGACCTGCTCGCGGGCCAGCTGACGGGCAGGGCGGAGGGCCAGCAGCTTGACCAGGGTGGCCGCGCTGCGTCGGGACCACGCTTGCGCGGCGACGGCGCGGCCGTCGACGGCGACCGCGAATCCTCCGAGGAGGTTGATGTCGACGTGCACCGCATCCTCCCAGCCACGAGCGATGCGACTCTACGCCCGTGAACGCCGACGTCTCGACGCCATTTCCGGGGGACCGCCGCACGGCGTCGGCCGGTGGC
>CAZDAO010000464.1:0-3600 GCA_964503015.1 uncultured Nocardioides sp.
CTTCTCCGGCTTCTGGTTCCCCGGACAGGACTGGCGCAACGGTGCCGCGTTCATCTGGGACGCCGGCGGCGACCTCGCCACCGAGGACGGCGGCGAGTGGACCCCCGCGCTCAGCTCGCCGGAGTCCATCGCAGGGCTCGAGACCGCGCAGGAGCTCTTCCTGGAGGCCTCGGGCGCGCCCAAGGACGGCAACGAGGCGGACCCGTGGACGCCGTGGTGCGCCGGCGAGGTCGGCATGATGTCGACGCCCGGCTGGGTCAAGGGCCTCATCGAGGACCCGGAGACCGGCTGCCCCGACACCTTCGCCAAGCAGATGGGCGTCTTCGCGCTGCCCGGCAGCGACGGCTCGCCGGCTCCGGTGCTGCTCGGCGGCTCCGACATCGCGGTCGCCGCGAAGTCGCCGAACCAGGACCTCGCTCGCGAGGCGGTCGCGCTCATGCTGAGCGACGACTACCAGACGATCATGGCCGAGAACGGCCTGACCCCGGCCAAGGAGTCGCTGGCCTCGCTGCTCGGCGACGACGAGTACGCCGAGGCCACGGTGGCCGCCGCGTCCAACGCCAAGCTCACCCCGGCGGCGCCGGGCTGGGCCCAGGTCGAGGGCTCGCGGGTCCTGGAGGACCTGTTCAGCGCGATCGCCCAGGGTGGCGACGTGACCGAGCTCGCCGGCAAGGCCGACGAGCAGATGAGCGGGCAGCTGAACGGCTGACCCACGCACGGCAGGGCGGGGGCGGCGCGAGCCGCTGCCCCCGCCGCAGCCTGCCCGGGAACGGACGAGAGCCAGCATGATGAGCACGCGAACCGCCGCACGCGAGGAGGCCGCGATGACCGAGCGCGAGGACGCCCCCCGTCCTCCCGTGCGCTCGCGCCGCGCCGCCCCACTGCCGTACCTCCTGATCACCCCCGCCGTCCTCGCCCTCTGCCTGGCACTCGGCTACCCGCTCGTCCGCCAGGTGCTGCTGTCCTTCCAGGAGTTCGGCCTCGCCCAGCAGTTCGGGCAGCCGCCGGAGTGGGTCGGGCTGGACAACTACCGCGAGCTGTTCTCCGACGCCTACCTCTGGCGGGTGACCGGCCGGACGATCGTGTTCTGCCTGGTCAACGCGGCCGTCACGATGCTGCTGGGTGTCGGCCTCGCGCTGGTGATGCAGGCGATGTCGCGACCGGTGCGGCTGCTCACGCAGACCGGCCTGCTGCTCGCGTGGGCGATGCCGGTGGTGGCGTCGCTGACGGTGTGGCAGTGGCTGTTCGACACCCAGTACGGCGTCATCAACTACCTGCTCACCTCCCTCGGCGGTGACTTCCAGGGCCACGGCTGGCTGCTGCGGCCGCTGTCGTTCTACTTCGTCGCGACCGTGGTCGTGGTGTGGATGAGCGTCCCGTTCGTCGCGTTCACGGTGTACGCCGCCCTGACGCAGGTGTCCGGCGAGCTCGTCGAGGCCGCCGAGATCGACGGGGCCGGCCGGGCCCAGCGGCTGCGCCACGTGGTGCTGCCGAGCATCCGTCCGGTGCTGATGGTCGTGGGGCTGCTGCAGGTGATCTGGGACCTGCGGGTCTTCGCCCAGATCTACATCCTGCAGAAGGCCGGCGGCAGCGCGACCGACACGAACCTGCTCGGCACCTACATCTACCGGCTGGGCATCGGTGGCGGCGACTTCGGCACCTCCGCGGCCGTCGCGATCTTCATGCTCGGCCTGACCGTGCTGCTCACCTACCCCTACGTCCGGTCGATGATCCGGCAGGAGAGGACCGACGCCTGATGTCCCGCTCGACGCCCCGCACGACGCGCTGGCTGGCCGACGGCCTCGGCCTGCTCACCTTCGTGGTCGCGGCCTTCCCGGTCTACTGGATGGTCAACAGCTCGTTCCTCGACCGCAACGAGATCCGCAACCCGGTGCCGACCTGGGTGCCGTTCGGCGGCGACCTCGACAACTTCCGCACCGTCTTCGCGACCGACCAGTTCGTCAACGCGCTGCAGGTGAGCCTGATGGTCACCGGGCTGACGATCGTGGTCGCGCTGTCCTTCGCGTTCGTGGCCGCGCTCGCGGTCTCCCGCTTCCGCTTCCGCGGACGGATGTCGTTCGTCGTCACGCTCCTGGTGATCCAGATGATCCCGGTGGAAGGGCTGTTCATCTCCCAGTACAAGATGCTCGAGACGATGGAGCTGCTCAACACCGTCGTCGGTCTGACGATCGTCTACGTCGCCGGCGTGCTCCCCTTCACCATCTGGACGCTCCGCGGCTTCGTCGCGGGCGTCCCCTACGAGCTCGAGGAGGCCGCGATGATGGACGGCTGCACCCGCATGCAGGCCTTCCTCCGGGTGACTTTCCCGCTGCTCGCACCGGGGCTGGTCGCGACGGGCGTGTTCGGCTTCATCCAGGCCTGGAACGAGTTCACCCTCGCCCTGGTCGTGATGACCCGCGAGGACCAGCGCACGCTCCCGCTGTGGCTGTCGACCTTCACCGACGTCAACAGCGGCACCGACTGGGGCGGCATCATGGCGGGTTCGACGCTCATCGCGGTGCCGGTGATCATCTTCTTCCTCGTGGTCCAGGGCCGGATGGTCAGCGGTCTGACGGCCGGCGCGGTCAAGGGATGAGCGCGGCGGATGCGGCCGAGGATCGAGCCGACGACATGAGGACGCTCGCCCTGCAGGTGCTGCTTCCCGGCTTCCAGGGCACCACGCTGCCCGACGACTACCGCCTGCTGCTCGAGGAGGGCCTCGGCGGGATCTGCTACTTCGGCAGCAACACCGCCGACGGGGCCGAGGCGACGGCGGCGCTGAGCGCCGCGATCAGGGCGGCCAACCCGCGGGCGGTCGTCGCCGTCGACGAGGAGGGCGGCGACGTCAGCCGGCTCCACACCCGTGAGCCGAGCCCCGTGCTGGGCGCCGCGGCGCTCGGCGCCGTCGACGACCTCGACCTCACCGAGGCGGTCGGGCGCTGGGTGGGGCACGAGCTGGCCGGGGTGGGGGTCACCCTCGACCTCGCCCCGGACGCCGACGTCAACAGCGACCCGGACAACCCGGTCATCGGCACCCGCAGCTTCGGCGACGACCCCGAGCGGGTGGCCGCGCACGTGGCCGCGTGGACGCGGGGACTGCAGTCGACCGGGGTGGCGGCGTGTGCCAAGCACTTCCCCGGCCACGGCGACACCGCCACCGACAGCCACCTCGACCTGCCCCGCATCGACGTCGGCGCCGACACCCTCGCCACCCGCGAGCTGGTGCCGTTCGACGCTGCCGTCGAGGCCGGGACCCGCGCGGTGATGACCTCGCACATCGTGGTGCCGGCGCTCGACCCCGAGCGCCCGGCGACGCTGAGCCCCGTGGTGCTGGCGATGCTGCGCGACGTGCTCGCCTTCGACGGGGTCGTCGTCAGCGACGCGCTCGACATGGCCGGCGCCTCGGCCGGGCGGGGCGTCCCGGAGGCGGCGGTGCTGGCGCTCGCCGCCGGCTGCGACCTGCTCTGCATCGGCCCGGACAAGCCCGCTGCGCTGGTCGAGGAGATCTGCGAGGCCGTGGTGGCCGCGGTCGCGGACGGCCGGCTCGACCGCTCCCGGCTGGCCGAGGCCGCCGCCCGTGTGGCCGCCCTGGAGGCGTCC
>CAZDAO010000465.1:0-3596 GCA_964503015.1 uncultured Nocardioides sp.
TGGCGCGGCCGGCGCACGTCGCGGCACCGTCGGTGCCGCACAGCGCGTTCACGGCCGCCGCGAGACCCCGCAGCGAGGCGGCGTCGCTGAGCGGACGTCCGGTGGTGCGGACCGCGGTGGTCACCACCAGGCTCCCGGTGCGGGCCATGCCGACCGTGATCGTGGCCGGCGTCCGGCCCCAGGTGCGCAGCCGGAACTGGCGGGCGTCGTCACCCACCCGTCGTACGTCGCTGGTGCGGAGGAGCTGGGTGCGCGGGTCGGCGCAGCTGGCGAACCACAGCGACGCGGCGTCGAAGCTGTCGGCGGCCTGCTCCTCGTTGCGCGAGCGCTCGACGATCTGCACCGCCGTCGCCTGGACCCGGGTCACGCGCTGCTTGCGGGTGCGCTTGCGGTCGCCCTTGCCGACGGTCTTCTTCACCACCTGGGTGGTGGATCCCTCCCAGGTGCGGGCGAGCGCGGCCAGCCCGTCGGGGTCGGAGAAGCGCTCGCGCTGGCACGGGGCGACCAGCCCGTCGCCGGCGAGGTTGTCGCTGGTGCTGGTCTCGTCCCACTCCAGCCGGGAGCCGAACCGGGCCACCTGTGCGGACGACAGCAGCGTCGCCTCGTCGATGACGGCGTCGCCGACGTCGTCACCGTCGGGGTCGCGCAGGTCGATGCCGCCGGCGACCTTCTCCTCGCTGAGGCTGGTGGGCTGGGCGCCGGACCCGCTGGCGACCAGCGAGCCGGAGACGAGCAGGGCCGTCGTCGCCACGGCCGCGCCGATCACGGTGTGGGTCCGGCGACGCGCCGCACCCGAGCGGCGTACGACGCTCGCGCGGGGCCAGCGGGTCGCGGCGAGCGGCTCGGCGAGGTCCTGCAGCAGCCGCCGGACCTCGGTGGTCGGCACGTCGCGGTGGAGCGAGAACTGGGACTCGGCGGTCTGCAGCTCGCGCTCGGCGTCGGAGCGGGTGAGCCCGACGGAGCGGGAGATGTCGTTGAGGCTCAGCGCCGAGAGAGCGTTGAGCACGAGCAGCTCGCGCTGGCGCGCGGAGAGCTTGGACAGCGCGTCGAGCGTGCTGCGCGCCTCCGGGTCCAGCGACTTGTCGCGGTGCCAGATGCGGGCGGTGTGCCGGCGCCGGGCCCGGCGCAGGGCCAGTGGGCGCAGGTAGGCGTCGCGGTCCTCGAGGCCCCCGACCTTGCGCCAGTGGTGCCAGGCCACGACGAAGGCGTCCCGCACGGCGGCCCGGGCCGCCGGTGCGTCACCGGTGAGCGCGAAGGCCTCGTGCAGGAGCTTGGTGCGCGTCTCGACGTAGTAGGCGTCGAAGGTCTCGGGGCTCCTCATGACCGCTCCACGGTACGGGAGAGCCACACGCGGCGCACAACTTCCCCCGGCGACCCGGCGCCCGGCGGCGTGGGAGCGAGATCCCGGCAGCGGGGCGGGTGATGATGCTCGGGCCATGACGTCGCTCCTGACCCGACCGGACCACACGCGGGCCGCTGCTGCGCGGCCCCGGCCGCTGGTGCTGATCGCGACGCTCGGCGGCGTGCTGGCCGCGCTGGGTCCGCTGGTCGTGCTGATGGCGGTCGGCATCATCGGCTGGTTCGCCACCGACGCCGGCGTGCACGGTGCGCCGCGAGACGGCATGCGGGTGGGCGCGCTGGTCTGGCTCGCCGGCCACGGGTCCGGCCTCACCGTGCTCGGCGTCCGGGTCACGATCGTGCCCCTGGGGGTCACCGCCGTGGTCGCGTGGTCGATGTGGCGGCTCGGGCACCGCGTCGGCGACTCGGTCTCCGGCCACGGCCCCGACGCCGACCGGATCTCCGACGGCGAGCGGGACTTCACCGTCCCGACCGCCATCGCGCTGTTCTTCGCCGGGTACGCCGTCGTGGCCGTCGTCGTCGCGTCCCTGGCCGCCGGCGCCACCGCCGACCCGTCGTTGCCGCGCGTGCTGGCCTGGACGTTCGTGCTGACCGTGCTCGTCGCCGCACCGGCGATCGCCGTGGGGTCCGGGCGGGCCGCCATCTGGGCGACGTTCACCTCACCCACGGTGCGCGCGGGCGCAGCCGTCGCGGGTGCGGTGCTCCGCTCGTTCCTGGTCGTCTCGGTGCTGGTGTTCCTGGTGTCCTTCGCGCTGTCGTTCGACGAGGCCGCGACCATGACCTCGCGCCTGCACCCCAGTCCCTCCGAGGCCGGCCTCTACGCCCTCGCCAACGCGGCGTACCTCCCCAACGCCGCTCTCTTCTCGGGCTCGTGGCTGCTGGGCCCCGGCTTCGCCGTGGGCGGAGCCACGCTCGTCTCTCCCGGGGCGGTGGTCCTCGGCCCGCTGCCGGTCTTCCCGCTGCTCGCCGCGCTGCCGGTCGCGGGCACGCCTGCCGGCTGGGTGGGCGGGCTGATGGCGCTGCCGCCGCTGCTCGCCGCCGTCACGGCGTTCCGCCGACTGCGCGGCCGCGCCCTGCCGTGGGACCAGGTCGTGCTGGCCGGGTGCGGCGGCGGCCTGGTGGCCGGCGTCGGCTTCGCCCTGCTGGCCGCTCGGTCGGGCGGGGCGGCCGGTCCCGGCCGGATGCGCTTCGTCGGCCCCTTCGTCCCCGACGTCCTGGTGCACGCGGTGACCGCCTGCGGCGTCGGTGCCCTGCTGGGTGCCGGGGTCGTCGCGCTCCTCGACCGGCGCGCCGCCAGGGCGTGGAGGGACCTCGAGCCGGACCCCGAGCCGGACCCCGAGCCGACGCCCGCGCCCTCCGAGCACGTCGAGGACTGAGGGTGGGCGCAGGGCATGCGCACGCGTCCGGGCCCGCCTCGCTCGGACCCGCGCCCCGGCACCTGAGGCTGCTGGTGGGCCTGCTCGTCGGGCCGCTGGTGCTCGCGACCGTCGTGGGGCTGGTCGTCCTCTGGCCCGACGGTGACCTCGAGATCACCTCGCCCGGCGCGGACGTCCAGCGCGGCACGGCGACCGTGCAGGAGATCGTCCCGTGCCGTCGCGACGCCGCGGGCTGCCGGGCCGCACGGGTCGAGCTGCACAGCGGTCCCGGCGCGCCCGGTGAGGCGGTGGCGGTGCTGCCCTACGGCGACGCGGCCCCGGTCGTCGAGCTGGGTGACCGGATCGTGGTCACCTACGTGGCACAGGGCGACGAGGGGGAGCAGTACGCGTTCCAGGACTTCGACCGCGGCCCGCCGCTGATGGTGCTGACGGTGCTCTTCGCGCTCGGCGTGCTGGCCCTGTCGCGCTGGCGGGGGATCGGCTCGTTGGTGAGCCTGGCCTTCTCGCTGGTCCTGATCGCCGGCTTCACCCTGCCCGCGATCATGGAGGGCGCGCCACCGCTGGCGGTCGCGATCGTCACCGCCGCGGCCATCATGGTCCTCACGCTCTACCTCTCCCACGGCTTCACCGTCCGCGCGACCGTGGCGATGCTCGGCACGCTCGTCTCGCTCACCGTGATCGCCGGGCTGGGCTGGGTCTTCACCACGGTCGGCCACTTCACCGGCCTGGTCGACGAGGGCAGCCAGTACATCTCCAGCATCGCCGCCCAGGTCGACCTCCACGGCCTCCTGCTCGCCGGGCTGGTGATCGGCGCGCTCGGCGTGCTCGACGACGTCACCGTGACCCAGACCTGGGCGGTGT
>CAZDAO010000466.1:0-3595 GCA_964503015.1 uncultured Nocardioides sp.
AGCAGCTCCACGCGTCGTACGACGTCGAAGGCGGCACCCGCCGCCGTGCGGGCCATCAGGGCGCCGTCGCGCGCCGCTGTGGCCAGCGTCGGCACGTCGTCGACCGGTTCGGTCGTCGTGCGGCCGCCCCGCAGCGCGAGGCCGACCTCGCCCGGCAGGACCACCGCGTCGCCCTCGCGGGGCACCAGCAGCCGCCGGCTGATCAGCTCCTCCGCCGGTGATGCGGCGTCGGCGGGAGCCACGGTCCGCCGGGCCGAGCCGGTGGTGCCCTCGCCGCCGTGCGCGTCGACGTGGCGGAGCAGCGCCGCCGCCGCGGGGCTCAGCTCGGCCAGTCGAGCCGCGATCTCCGCCGGTGGCGCGGGGTCGGGACTGCTCGGCCGCAGGCCGCTGACCAGGCCCGGCATCCCGCGCATCGCATCGGCCACCCCGCTGAGCGCCCGGACGCCCCCGGGCGCCTCCCACGCCAGCGCCAGGTCGAGGAGCCGCTGGAGCGCGGCCGCGGTCCGCGCGGGGTCGGCGTGGACGATCGAGATCACCCCCTCGGGGGTGGTTTGGCCGGCGACCAGCAGGGCATCAAGGACGGAGAGCTCGAGGCGGTCCAGGCCGTCGAGGGCGCGGTGCAGAGACGAACGCGTGGCGGCCCGGGAGGCCAGCTGCGACGAATCCTGAGGGGCGGGCGTGGCGAGATCGGGACGGGCCCTCAGCAGGGCCACCAGACGCTCGTCGGGCCAGGCCCGGAGCTGCTCGGCGAGGGTGCGTGCGGGTGTCGCCCGCCCTGAACTGGACATCCCTCTTACGCTACTCGCCGGACCGGCACCGCCGCCGGGCCTCCGGACCGCGGGCATCGAAGAGGGCAGCGCATGAAGAACGTCGACCTGCACCACGGCGCGGCGAGCGACGTCGGTCTGGTGCGCAAGGTCAACGAGGACTCCTACCTCGTCGCACCCCCGGTCTTCGTCGTCGCCGACGGCATGGGCGGGCACTCCGGTGGCGACGTCGCCAGCCAGATGGTCGTCGAGGAGTTCCAGCGCCTCGCCGAGTCCTACGACCCCTCGCGCGGCGCCGAGCAGGTCGCCGACGCCTTCGGTCGCGCCCAGGCGCGGATCATCGACTACGGCGACGCCCACCGGGCGATCACGCCGGGATGGCACGCCGGCACGACCGCTGTCGTCGCGGTGCTCGTCGACGACAACGGCGTGACCAAGTGGCTGCTGGCCAACCTCGGCGACTCGCGCATCTACCGCATCACCGACGGCCGGCTCGACCAGGTCAGCGTCGACCACTCGGTCGTGCAGGAGCTCATCGACGCCGGTGCGATCACCGTCGACGAGGCCGCGGTGCACCCGGAGCGGCACGTCATCACCCGTGCGCTCGGCAGCCCCGAGGGCATCCATCCCGACTTCTTCCTGCTGCCCCTGGGCTCGGTCGAGCGGCTGCTGCTCTGCAGCGACGGGATCACCGGGATGATCGGGGACAAGGAGATCGAGGAGATCCTCGAGTCCGTCGCCGACCCGCGCGACGCGGCCGACCGGCTGGTGAAGGCGGCGGTGGCGGCCGGTGGTCGCGACAACGCCACGGCGGTCGTCGTCGATGTGGTGGGATTGGTGAAGGACGCCAGTTACGACTCCCAGCGCCAGCTGGAGAGTCTCGAATCCAAGCTTGGGGGACGACAGTGAGCGCAGACGCCAGGTTCGCGGCGGGTGACTGGTACGCCGTCGTCGGCGAGCACGTCACGGTGCTGCTCCCGTCCGGTCACCGCGACCGCGTCGCGGGCCTGTGGGAGCTCGCCGACTCCGGCGCCTCGGCCGACGCGCTGCTCGACGCGCTGCTCGAGCGTGGCCTGTCCTCCCTCGACCACTTCGCCCTGGTGGCCCGCGGCGACGACACCACCCGGGTGATCGTGCGCGGCACCCCCACCGCGACCCTCTCCGCGGCCGCCGGCGAGGAGGTCGTCACCGCCACGGTCGGCACCGCGTGGGCCGAGCGCCTGCTGCCCGGCGTCACCTCGGTGCGGGTGGCCCTCTCCGGTGACGACGAGGTCCAGCACCCGCTGACCCCGGGCCTGGCCCGGGTCTCCGCGGTGGAGATCGGCACGCCGCCCGCCCCCTCCGACCGGTCGGACGCCCCGGAGCCGGTGATGGCCGCCGAGCCCGTGCCGGACGTGGCGCCCGAGCCGGAGTCGGACCCGGTCGTGGCGGCTGAGCCCGCGCCGGACGTGGCGCCCGAGCCCTCGCCCGTTCCCGACCCGCCCGTCTCGCCGGTCCCGCCGGCCGCCCCCGAGCTCGACCCGGTGCCGGCCGCCCAGCCGCTGACCTTCGGCGAGCCCGCTGACGACCCGTCCTCGACCGGCGAGACGCCGGCGGTGCCGGACGACTGGGCCGACCGTGACGGCCAGACCAGGTCCGGGCACCAGGTGCCCGACTTCGACCGGCCGCCGATCCCCGGCCAGGAGGTCGCACCCGAGGTGGTCTCGCGCCCGGTCGCGTCGCTGGTCTTCTCCACCGGTGACGTGGTGGCGGTGGACCGCACCGTCCTCATCGGCCGCGCGCCGGAGGCCCGCCGCTTCGCCTCCCACGACCAGCCCCACGTCGTGACCGTGGCCAGCCCCCACCAGGAGATCTCCTCCACGCACCTCGAGATCCGCCCCGGCGCGGGCGCCGACCACGGCTCTGCGATCGCGACCGACCTCGGCTCCACCAACGGCACCGTGCTCGCACTGCCCGGACTCGACCCCGAGGACCTCAAGCCCGGCATCGCGGTGAGCCTGGTCCCCGGCGCCGTCCTCGACCTCGGCGACGGCGTCACCATCCAGGTGACCAACCCCTGACCCTGACGCCATCGTGACCCAGCAGCCGCACCCCGTGACCTACCCGATCGCCCAGCTCGAGCGTCGGTTCACCGCCTTCGCCGTCGACCGCATCCTGGCGTGGAGCCTGCTCGCGCTCGTCGGCGTCCTCACCGTCGTCCTGGTCTCCGACGACGTGTGGACGGTCGTGGGCGTGATCGCCGCGACGATGGTGCTGCTGTGGCTGGTCCTCGCGGTCCTGCTCGGCGTCAGCGGCACCTCCCCCGGGAAGGCCGCGACCGGCCTCCGCGTGGTCCACCACGGCACGGGCACCCCGATCGGCGTCGGCCCGGCCCTCCTGCGCTCGCTCGTCCTCGGCGTCGCCGGCCTGCCCACCTTCGGCATCGGCGTCGCCACCCTGGCCTGGACGGCCGTCGAGGACCGCGGCCGGCAGCGTCGCGGCTGGCACGACCACCTGACCCACACCGTCGTGGTCGACGTACGTCCTGTGGTGGAGGTGGAGGCCACCGCGGCCGACGAGGGGCCGCGCCACATCGTCAACCTCACCGCGATGCGCCTCATCCCCGCGCCGCCCGTCGAGGCGGTCCGCACCCCCGAGCGCACCGAGCACTCCATGCGCCGCCAGCAGCTGCCGTCCGAGGTGCTCAGCCCGGCCGCCCCCTCGGCCGGCCCGCCCCCGGCCGCTCCTCCGGCAGCGCCGCAGCAGCAGGCGCCGCAGCAGCAGGCGCCGCAGCCGCCGCAGCACCTCCCGCCGCAGCCGCCGCCCGCGCAGCCGCTGGCCCCGCCGCT
>CAZDAO010000467.1:0-1165 GCA_964503015.1 uncultured Nocardioides sp.
CAGGCCGTGCACGGGCCGACAAGTTCAGCGATCCCCGGTCAGCCGGGGATCACTGAAGACGACGGACGAAGGGGAGGTGGGACCGGGGGCGGACCGGTCAGGTCAGCCAGGAGGTGATCGGGTCGATCGCGAAGTAGACGACGAAGAGGGCCGCGACGATCCACATCAGCGGGTGCACCTCGCGCACCTTGCCGACGACGAGCTTGATCAGGACGTAGGACAAGAAGCCCGCGCCGATGCCCACCGAGATGGAGTAGGTGAACGGCATCAGCACGATCGTGAGGAACGCCGGGATGGCGATCTCGAGGTCGTCCCAGGCGATGCCCCTGACCTGCTGCATCATCAGGAAGCCGACCAGCACCAGGGCCGGGACCGCGGCCTCGGACGGGATCGCTTCGACCACCGGGGCGAAGAACGTGCTGAGGAGGAACAGCAGGCCGGTCACCACCGAGGCCAGGCCGGTGCGCGCGCCCTCGCCCACGCCGGAGGCCGACTCGATGTAGGAGGTGTTGGACGAGACGCCGGCCATGCCACCGGCCATCGCGGCGACCGAGTCGACGACCAGGATGCGCTGCGCGTGGGGCGGGACACCCTCCTCGTCGTTGAGCCCGGCCTCGGCGCCGATGGCGGTCATCGTGCCCATCGTGTCGAAGAAGTCGGCGAGCAGCAGCGTGAAGGCGAGGCGCACCGCGGCCAGGACGCCCACCGCGGAGAAGGCGCCGAACCGGTCGAACGTGCCCACGGTGCCGAAGTCGGGCACGTCGACGAAGCCGTTGAGCTCGGGCACGTTGAGCGACCAGTTGCCCGGGCCGGCGTTGGCGACGGAGTCGAGGTCGAGGAGGGCCTGGAGCGCGAACGCCAGCACCGCGGTCGCCACGATGGAGATGAGGATCGCGCCGCGCACCTGGCGCACCCACAGGGCGATGATGAGGACGACGCCGATCGCGAAGACCAGCACCGGCCAGCCGGTCAGCGTGCCGCCGTTGCCGAGCTGGACCGGCACCGTGGTCTGGAAGGCGTCGGGGATCCGGGTGACGAAGCCGGCGTCGACGAAGCCGATCAGTGCGATGAACAGGCCGATGCCGACGGAGATCGCGATCTTGAGCTGCTGGGGCACCGCGTGGAACACGGCCTTGCGGAAGCCGGTCAGCACGCGCACGAGCGG
>CAZDAO010000467.1:1175-3595 GCA_964503015.1 uncultured Nocardioides sp.
CGGATGATGATGCCCTCGAGGACGATCAGGCCCATCGCGTCGCCCCACGTGGAGCGGGTGGCGATGGCGTTGGCGACGAAGGCGTTGAGGCCGAGGCCCGTGGCCAGCGCCAGAGGGAAGTTGGCGACGGCACCCATGAGGATCGTCAGCACCCCGGCCACCAGCGCCGTGCCCGCGGCGATCACCGGCAGGTTCGAGCCGTCGCCGGTCCCGCCGCCGAGGTAGGCGCCGGTCGAGTCCGGCACGAAGCCGAGGATCAGCGGGTTGAGGACGACGATGTAGGCCATCGTGAGGAACGTGACGACGCCGCCGCGGACCTCACGCCCGACGGTCGAGCCTCGCTCGGTGATCCGGAAGAAGCCGTCGAGGCCTGAGGCCTTCGCGGGCTGGGTCGCGGTCTGGGTCTCCTCGCTCACAGGACGGCAGTCTGGCAGAACCGCGTGACGTCCGTGTTCCACGGTGCCGGTGGGTTGTAGCGTGTCGGCGTGGACCTGGGTGACGAGCAGCCGACGCAGCACGAGATCGGCCGGCGCACCTACATCGTGGCGCAGGTCGAGCCGCTCGACGTCGACGGCGTGCGCACGACCGAGGTCGGCACCGCCCTGTGGCTGCTGGGCTTCCTCGGCCTGCTCCCCTTCTGGGGCACCCTGCAGGCGAACGGCCGCACCTGGTGGCTGTGGACCTGCCTGGCCGGCTTCGGGCTCGGGCTGTGCGGCCTGGAGTACTGCCGGCGCCGTCGCAAGGAGCGCACCGCCCAGCAGGCCGCCCGGTGACGCTGCCCCCGACCCGCTGGGAGCTCGCGGGTGCGGACAACCGTGGCTACGGCGAGCACTTCGCCGTGCAGGTCGCGCGGGGCGTCGACGTCGACGGCGAGGCGCGCTTCATCGACGCGCTCGCGCCCCGCGGGGCCCGGATCCTCGACCTGGGGTCGGGCATGGGCCGGGTGGCCGCCGCACTCCGGGCGCGCGGGCACGACGTGCACGCCACCGAGCCCGACGCCGCCCTGCGCGCGCAGTCCGCGTCGACGTACCCCGACCTCGAGGTGCTCCCGCACGAGGCGCTCGCGCTCGACCCGGTCGAGATCGGCGGCTTCGACGTCGTCGTGGCCGTGGGCAACGTCATGATCTACCTCGGCGAGGGCACGGAGGTCGCCGTCCTCGAGCGGGTGCGCGACCTGCTCGCGCCCGGGGGCCGCGCTGTCGTCGGCTTCCACCTGACGGCGGTCAAGGCCGGCAGCAGGACCTACCCCGCCGACGAGTTCGTCGCGGACGCCACCGCGGCCGGACTGCGGGTGGTGCACCGGTTCGGCAGCTACGAGCTGCACGAGCCGGCCGACGACTACGCCGTGTGGGTGCTGGCCCGCTGACGCCTACAGGCTGTCGATCTCGTCGTCGGTCAGCGTGTCGAGGACGTGGTCGGGCAGCGGCAGCGGCTGCTGCTTGCGCGCGAGCTTGACCTCGGAGTGCGCGCCGCAGCCGTGGTCGAGGCTGACGACCCGGCCGTCGTCGTTGGCGTTGCCGTTGGCGCAGACCCCGAACGTGCCGGCGAGCGAGCCGTTGAGCCGCACCAGGAAGCCGCAGGACCAGCAGCTGTCCGGAGCGCTCTTGGCCAGCGGTGCGTCGGGACCGCCGGGGCCGGCGTACCAGCGCTCGGCGGCCATGTCGAGGCCCTCGCGGCTCAGCGTGCGGACCCGGCCCAGGCCGAGGTCCTCCGCGACCCGGCGCACCTGCGCCCTGGCGTCGCCGTCGAGGGGCGTGTCGAGCGGGTCGTCGCCGACGAGGTACGTCGGGACCAGGCGCGGGTCCTCGTCCTCGACGGGCAGCAGGTCGCCGGGCGAGAGGTCGCCGGGCTGGATCCGCTCCTTGTAGGGCACCCAGGCGGGCGCGACGATCGCCTCGTCGCCGGGCAGCAGGACGACCTCGTTGACGGTCACGTCCTTGCCGCGCTTGGCCCGGGTCAGCGTGACCGACCAGTACCAGCCGGGGTAGCCCGGGCGCAGGCAGGCGAAGTGGTGGGTGACCACCCGCTCCTCCTCGGCGCGGGTGCCGAGGTGCTCGCCGACCTCCGCCGGCTCGGCGACCTCGAGGACGACGCTCCGCGCCAGGTCCGCGGCCTTGGCGAGGGCGGAGTCCGGCTTGCCGGCACGGGTCGGGAGTGCGATCACGTGCGCATCATGGCAAACGGGTGGTGGTCCTGTCCCGTCGAGGCGGACATCGCGGGCGTCGCGAGACGTCCTGCACCGCGCTGTCGGGCGGGTAGGTCAAGATGGTGCACGTGACCACCGACCGCCCCGACCCGCTGCCGGGGCCGCCGTCGGGCACGCGCTCGGAGGACCGCCCGGACGACGGGACCGGAGCCGACGACGGGTCCCGGCACGGCGCCGGCTCCCGGCCCGGACCGACCACGCCGCCCCACCACAC
>CAZDAO010000468.1:0-3591 GCA_964503015.1 uncultured Nocardioides sp.
GACCGCGTCCCACGGGTTCCGCTCGATCGCGAACGTGAAGTAGTCGTCGAAGACGTCGGCGCCGACCAGGTCGCGGGTCAGCTTGGCGCCCATGTGGTTGTAGGCCTTGCGCGGCAGCGGCGGCGACTCGAAGTTCTGCGGCCCGCGTCCGCCCGCGGCCTTGCGCAGCGCCTCGTCCTCGGGGCTGATCTCGGTGATGATGTCGTCGGGCCCGCACACCTTGGACAACGCGATCTCCACGCTCGTGCCCGCGGTCTTGCGGGTCTTGAGGAAGATGAAGCGGTGTCGGTGGGACGCAATCACGGGCACGACCCTATCGCCGCCGACGTCAGGTGCGGTCGTCCTCCGCGAGCAGCTCGTCCTCGACCGTGCCGCCGTAGCCCTCGGCCTCCGGGTCGCCGTGCATGCCGTGGCTCACGGCGTACTCCTCCTCCGGCGACAGGATCAGCCGGTGCCGGCCGACCGTGCCGAAGAGCAGCAGCCCGATGGCGTAGAGCACGGCGATGGCCACGATCGCCGGGCGGAAGTCGGGGTTGAGGAAGACGCCGACGAAGGTGATCGCCGCGATGATGCCGGCGACCACGGCGCCGGCGACGCCCACGGGGCTGACGTAGGGCCGCTTGGCGTGGGGGAACTTCTGGCGCAGCAGGACGTAGGACACCATCTGCAGGAGGTACGCCAGCACGGCGCCCCAGACGGCGATGTTCAACACGATCGCGGTCGCCTGCTCGCCGGCCTCGCCGCCGCGGCGGGACAGGATGTCGACGATCAGCAGGACCACGAACCCGAAGACCGCACCGGCCACCAGCGCGACCCACGGGGTCCTGCGCGCGCCGGTGATCGAGAGCGACTTGGGGTAGTAGCCGGCGCGGCTGAGCGAGTACATGTTGCGGCCGTAGGCGAACATGATCCCCTGCAGGCTGGCCAGCAGGCCGATGAGCGCGAACAGCGACAGCAGCGCGGCGAGGTCGTCGGAGAGGAACGCGCGGAAGCCGTCGAGCAGCGGCTCGCCCGACGCCCCGAGCGCCGCGGAGCCGGTGACCGCGGGGTTGAGCACGAAGACCAGGGCACCGGTGCCGACCAGGGTGAGCAGCCCGACGATGCCGGCGCGCGGGATGTCGGTCTGCGGGGAGTGCGCCTCCTCCGCGGCCAGCGGGAGCTCCTCGATGCCGAGGAAGAACCACATCGCGAACGGGAGCGCGTAGAGCACGCCGCTCCAGCCGAACGGCAGGAAGTCGCTGTTGCCGGGCTCGGGCTCGATGTCCAGCAGGCGGCCGAAGTCGACCGCCCCGTTGGCGATGGCGAGGACCGCGAACAGCACGAGCACCGCGATCGAGACGACCGCGACGACGATGGCGAACTTGAACGAGATCTCCGCGCCGGCCGAGTTCAGCCCGACGAAGACGGCGTACAGCACGATCCACCAGATCCACTGGTTGTCACCGACGCTGAGCCCGAACAGCTCGTCGGTGATCGAGTCGAGGTACTGCGCGGAGAACAGCACGATGACGCCGGTGGTGAAGACGTACTCGATCGTCTCGGCGAGGCCGGTGACGAAGCCGCCCCACGGCCCCATCGCGGAGCGGGCGAAGGAGTAGGCCCCGCCGGTGTGCGGCATCGCCGCCGACATCTCCCCGATCGAGAAGAGCATCCCGAAGTACATGACCACGATGACGATGCTGGCCACGAGCAGGCCGCCCCAGCCGGCCTCGCCGATGCCGAAGTTCCAGCCCGAGAAGTCACCGGAGATCACGGCTGCGACGCCGATGCCCCACAGCCCCCAGAAGCCGGCCGCGCGCTGCAGCTGCCGCTTGTCGAAGTAGCCCTCCTCCGCGTGGTGGTAGCTGACGCCGGAGACCTTGCGGGATTCCTGGTTCATGACGGGACGCTCCTGGGCTGTGCCTGCGGGGAGGGCTGGGTGCATGACGGGCCCTGGGCGGACGCTAGACCCGTCAATGGCAGGGCGGCAATACCTTTGGACCGGAGTTTTCGTGGACGAAACGCCGACCGGCGCGGCGCAATGGTTGACTCGCCACGACAATGGGCGCATTACTGGACCCGCACGTCCGGACGCAGGCGCCGGCCTATCGAGCAGGAGGTCCCATGGCAGCACGGACGAACGGGCTCCTGGCCCTCGAGGACCTGGCCCACCTCGTCGACGCGGGCGAGGTCGACACCGTGGTGGTCGGCTTCGCCGACATGCAGGGCCGCCTGGTCGGCAAGCGGGTCTCCTCCCGCCTGTTCATGGAGGAGGTCGCCCCGCACGGCGCGGAGTGCTGCAACTACCTGCTCGCCGTGGACGTCGAGATGAACACCGTCGACGGCTACGCGATGTCCGGCTGGGACCGCGGGTACGGCGACATGGTGATGCGCCCGGACCTCACCACGCTCCGGCTCACCCCGTGGCTGCCGGGCACCGCGCTGGTGATGGCCGACCTCGAGTGGTTCGACGGCACGCCGGTGGAGGCGGCACCGCGCAGCATCCTGAAGCGGCAGGTCGAGCGCCTCGCCGAGCGCGACCTGGTGCCGTACGCCGGCACCGAGCTGGAGTTCATGGTCTTCGACGACACCTTCCGCGACGCCTTCGCCAAGCGGTACGCCGGCCTGCGACCCGGCAGCGACTACAACATCGACTACGCCATGCTCGGCTCGACCCGGATGGAGCCGCTGCTGCGCGACATCCGCCGCGGCATGGAGGGCGCGGGGATGTACTGCGAGGGCTCGAAGGGCGAGTGCAACCTCGGCCAGCAGGAGATCGCCTTCCGCTACGACCACGGCCTGGTCACCAGCGACAACCACACGATCTACAAGAACGGCGCGAAGGAGATCGCCGACGCGCACGGCAAGAGCCTCACGTTCATGGCGAAGTACGACGAGCGCGAGGGCAACAGCTGCCACATCCACCTCTCCGTCCGCGACACCGACGGCTCCGCGGTGATGGCCGACGACTCCCGCCCGCACGGCATGTCCGAGCTGTTCGAGCACTGGGTCGCCGGCCAGCTCGCCTGCATGCGTGAGCTGACCCTGTTCCTCGCACCCAACATCAACTCCTACAAGCGCTTCGTCGAGGGCAGCTTCGCGCCGACCGCCGTCGCGTGGGGCATGGACAACCGGACGTGCGCGCTCCGCGTGGTCGGCCACGGCCTCGGCATGCGCCTGGAGAACCGGGTGCCCGGCGGCGACGTCAACCCCTACCTCGCGATCGCTGCGATCATCGCGGCCGGCCTGCACGGCATCGAGCAGCAGCTCCCGCTCGAGGCGGCCTTCGAGGGCAACGCCTACACCAGCGACGTGCCGCGGCTGCCCACCACGCTGCGCGAGGCCGCGGAGCTCCTGGACGGCTCGACGGTGGCGCGCGCGGCCTTCGGTGACGAGGTCGTCGAGCACTACCTCAACAACGCCCGGGTCGAGCAGCGCGCCTACGACGCGGCGGTCACCGACTGGGAGCGGGTGCGGTGCTTTGAGCGCATGTGACGACCCCACCAGCCGACGGCCGGTCGTCGGCGTCACGACGTACGTCGAGCGGGCTGCGCAGGGCGTGTGGGACGTCCCGGCGGCGTACCTGCAGTACCAGTACGTCGAGCTGGTGAC
>CAZDAO010000469.1:0-3590 GCA_964503015.1 uncultured Nocardioides sp.
GCCTGGGACCGCCTGGCCGCCGAGGTGCGCGAGTGGCACGGCACCGCGATCATCAGCCACGAGATCTTCGCGCGCGCCACGCCGACCCAGGTGGGACGGGCGCTGGCCTCGCTGGGTGACGCTGAGGTGCACCTGGTGCTCTCGGTCCGCGACCTGGTGCGCCAGATCCCGGCGGAGTGGCAGGAGAACGTCAAGCACCGCAGCCACATCACCTACGCGAAGTTCCTCGACACCATCCGCGACCCGGCCCGCGAGTCGAAGATCGGCTCGTGGTTCTGGGCGGTCCAGGAGCTGCCCGACATCCTCGCGCGCTGGGCCGGGTCGCTGCCGCCCGAGCGCGTCCACCTGGTCACGGTCCCGCCGTCGGGTGCGGACCGCGGTGAGCTGTGGCGCCGGTTCTCGCGGACCTTCGGCCTCGACGGGCTCGACCTCGACCTCACCGCGGAGCGCGAGAACCCCTCGCTCGGCGTGCCCGAGACGGCGCTGCTGCGGACCATCAACCAGCGCGTCACCTCGATCATCTCTCCGCCCGACTACCGCCCCCTGGTCCGCGAGCTGCTCGCCCACCAGACGCTGTCGCGCGGCGTCGCCTCGGCCCGGCTGGGCCTCCCGCCGGAGGACCACGCGTGGGCGCAGGACCTCTCCCGCAGCTGGGTGGCCGCGATCGCCGACCGCGGGTACGACGTCTCGGGCTCGCTCGAGGACCTCCTCGGTCCGCCGCCCGGCACCTTCGTCGACCCCGACACCGTCACCCCCGACCTGATGCTGTCGTCGGCCCTCGACGCGATCAGCGCCCTGCTGGTGGAGGGCGCCCGCCTGCGCGCGGTCGAGGAGCGGCTGCACGAGGAGGTGCGGGAAGCGCACGCCGAGCGCGACCGGGCCCACGCGACGCTCACCCACCGGGCCAAGCGCAAGGTGGTCCGGACGCTGGAGGAGAGCCCGGCCGGCCGGGGCACGCTCGACGCCTACCGGCGGATCAAGGGCCGCAGGGGCTGAGCCGCGCCCTCACCGAGGACGCGGCAACAGCTCACGGTCGGCGTACCGGCCGATCTTCCACGTCGCGAAGCCGTCGGCACCCATGCCGACCACGCCGCCGACCACGGGGATCCGGCGCCCGACCGTGGTCGCGAGGCGCTTGCCCGCCACCCGGGTGAGCATGTCGGTGGCCACGACCGCCGAGATCGTGGCGTCGAGGGACGGGTCGTGCGCCGGTGCGGTCGCCAGCGCCATCGGCGGTGCGGGCAGCCGGCGCTTCGCGACCATCTCGCCGACCTGCTCCTCGCCGAGGAGGAGGGCGAGGACCGCGTTGCGCACGCGTGGGTCACCGAGGTCGTGGCCGCGCAGGTGGGCGATGCCGGCGACCATCCGGCACTGGATCAGGGCGAGCCCGGCGACGTTGGCGGGGATGGCGACGGCCATCGTGACCAGGCCGCCGACGTTGGTGGCGAAGCCCTGCGCGCCCGCGAGGCGCACGTTGTTCTCGATCACCTCGTGGATCGCCCGCTCGACGTTGCCGCGCTGCTCGGCGAGCTGCCGGTCGGCCGCGTCGGCGGCGGGCGCCAGTGGCCCGACGCCGTCGACCGCGCGGTTGAGCGCCTCGCGGACGAACCCGGCGGTCAGCCCGGGTGCGATCTCCTGGATGCGGGGGGCGAGCTGCCGCCCGACCGTGTCCTTCAACCCCATCTCGACCTCCTGGTGCGATCGTACGGCCGTGGTGGGGGACGACTCGCTAGCGTGAGGACGTGCCACTCGCGCCCGATCCCACGCCCTGGGCGTTCCCCCACCACTCGACGTGGGACCCCGACGACGACCTGGTGGCCCTCGGTGCGGACCTCGAGGCGGGCACGCTCCTCACCGCCTACAGCCTCGGGCTGTTCCCGATGCCGGTGACGCTGGACCGCGAGGAGCTCGGCTGGTTCTCCCCGGTGGAGCGCGGCGTCCTGCCGCTCGACGGGATGAAGGTGTCGCGGTCGCTGCGCCGCTCCGCGCGCGACTTCGAGATCCGCGTCGACACCGCCTTCGAGGAGGTGCTGAGCGCGTGCGGCAGCCCTCACCGACCCGACGGCTGGATCACCCCGGAGTTCGTCCGCGGCTACACGCGCCTGCACCACCTCGGCTGGGCCCACTCCGTCGAGGCGTGGCGCGACGGCCGGCTCGCCGGTGGCCTCTACGGCGTCAGCATCGGCGGCCTCTTCGCCGGCGAGTCGATGTTCCACCGCGATCGCGATGCCTCCAAGGTCGCGCTCCTCGGCCTCGTCGACCTGCTGCGCGACGAGCACGCCGACGAGCGGCTGCTCGACGTCCAGTGGCAGACCCCCCACCTGGCCAGCCTCGGCGTCGTATGCCGCTCGCGCGGGGAGTACCTCGAGGCGCTCGCCCGGGCGCTGCGGCTGCCCCCGCCGGCCGCCTTCGGAGTGGACGGTTGAGCGCGGCCACGACAGGGTAGGCACCCGACGACGCCGGCGAGTGCCGCGTCCCGTGCGAAGGGGAGCCCCATGACGATCCGGACGACGATCCGAGCCCGACTCACCGTGACCAGCGCCGTCCTGGTGGTCGGGGCAGTGACCGCGGCGTGCGGGGGCAGCGGCGGCGGAGCGCCCGCCGACGCGAGCAAGGACGAGTTCTGCACGACGCAGTCCAGCCTCTTCGCCGACCTCGACCTCGACGTCAGCGACCCCGAGGCAGAGCTGCCCAGCGAGAAGGAGATGGCCGACGCCATGCACTCCTGGGCCGAGAAGATGGAGGACGTCGGGACCCCGGAGAACATCTCCGACGAGGCGCGCGAGGGCTTCGAGGAGACCATCAAGGCCGCGCAGGACGTCACCGAGGACGACCTGAAGTCCCCCGACCTCAACGCCCTCGAGAACGACATGTCCGAGGAGGCCCAGAAGCAGGTCGAGGCGTTCACGACCTACGTCAACGACACCTGCGGCTCGATGTTCGGCGACCTCGACGTCCCCGAGATGCAGTGACGACCGCAGGTGCGGTGCTGCCCGCCTCGTGACCCGGCGACGGGTCGCGCACCAGCGGGTAGAGTCGCGACGTTCGGTGGGACGACTCTCGGGGAGGGAGGCGCGCATGGCCATCACCCGAGAGGGACGGATCTGCTCGTTCTGCGCGACCCCCGGCGGGCCCGGCACGGACGTCGCGCTGATCGGCGGCCTCGGCGCGCAGGTGTGCGCCTCCTGCGTCGACGCCTTCCACGCGATCCTGCACGACGAGGAGCGGGTCGATGCGGTGCGCGCGACGATGCCGTGGGACCGGATGACCGATGCCGAGGTGCTGGCGACCCTGCCGCAGATCCTGGCCTCGGCCGAGCAGAACGTCTCCTTCGCCCAGGAGTGGGTGGAGATGCTGCGCGAGCGCGGGGTGACCTGGGCCGAGATCGGCCGCGTGCTGGGCGTGACCCGGCAGGCGGCCTGGGAGCGGTTCGCGAAGAAGGCGTCGTCCCGGAGCGTCACCGCGTGACATGACGCGCCTGTGTCAAGGTAGGCTTGACGCAGGCGCCGGTCGGACTGTCACGGGGGTGGGTCCGACCGGTGCTGTCGTACGCCGGCCGGTCCCGTCAGCCGGTCACGTCCCCCGGTCAC
>CAZDAO010000470.1:0-3587 GCA_964503015.1 uncultured Nocardioides sp.
ACGATCCTGGTCAAGGACAGCCCGTCCTTCATCGTGAACCGCCTCCTCGGTCGCTTCATGAGCGAGGTCGGCCGCATCGTCGACGAGGGCACCCCGGTGGAGGTCGCCGACGGCGCCTTCGCCGGCATCGCTCCGATGCCGCCGTTCGTGCTGCTGTCCCTCGTCGGGCCGGCGATCGCGCTGCACAACAACGAGACGCTGGAGCGCGCCTTCCTCGACCGCTTCTACGTCTCCCCCGCCCTCGAGCGCATCGTGGCGGCCAAGAAGGGCGCCTACTACGGCCCCGACGGCGCGCTCGACCCCGAGGTCGAGGCGATGCTCGAGAAGCCGGCCGACCCGGTCGTCCTCACCGCCGAGGAGGTGCGCGAGAAAACCCTCTCCGGCCTGGCCGAGGAGGCGCGCCTGATGCTCGACGAGGGCGTCGTCGCGGCTCCACAGGACATCGACCCGGCCATGATCACCGGCGCCGGGTTCTCGTTCTGGAACGGCGGCCTGACCTTCATGCTCGACGTCAAGGGCATCTCCGAGAAGGCGACCGGCAAGCGCTTCCACTGAGTCGCGCACCACCGGCGTACGAGCCGTCGTCGGGGCAGCGGGACGTCCCGCGAACCTCGCCGGCTCGTACGCCGCACCGGACGGTGGGCCACGCACGCTCTGCACCGCGGAGCGTGTCTCGCCCACCGTCCGGTGGCGCATCCGGTGAGCCGGATGTCTGCCATGCTGGTGGCTCCGCCGTCGTCACCAGGAGGCACCGTGAGCCAAGCTGTCGAACACACCGAGGCCCACCGGGGCGCGTTCAGCTCGCGCAAGGTCTTCATCCTCGCCGCCATCGGATCGGCGGTCGGTCTCGGGAACATCTGGCGCTTCCCCTACGTCGCCTACGAGAACGGTGGCGGCGCCTTCATCCTCCCCTACATCACCGCGCTGCTGACCGCGGGACTCCCGTTCCTCCTCCTGGACTACGGCCTGGGCCACCGCTACCGCGGCTCGGCGCCGCTCTCCTTCCGTCGCGCCGCGCGAGCCTCCGAGGGCCTGGGGTGGTGGCAGGTGGGCATCTGCTTCGTCATCGCCGTCTACTACGCCGCCGTGATCGCATGGGCGGCCCGCTACGCGCTCTTCTCCTTCGACAAGGCGTGGGGCGACGACCCCGAGGGATTCCTGTTCGGCTCCTACCTGCAGGCCGGTGACCCCGGCATCAGCCTCGACTTCGTCAGCGGCGTCACCGTGCCGCTCGTGCTGGTCTGGGTCGCGGTCCTCACGATGATGGCGCTCGGCGTGCAGAGGGGCATCGGGATCGCGTCGACGATCTTCATCCCGATCCTGTTCGTCGCCTTCATCGCGCTCGTCGTCGTGGCGCTCACCCTGGACGGGGCGTCCGAGGGGCTGGACGCCCTGTTCACGCCGGACTGGAGTGCGCTCGGCGAGACGAGCGTCTGGATCGCGGCCTACGGACAGATCTTCTTCTCGCTCTCCGTCGGCTTCGGCATCATGATCACCTACGCCTCCTACGTCGGGCGCCGCAGCGACATGACCGGGTCGGGGCTCGTCGTGGGCTTCGCCAACTCCGGCTTCGAGCTGCTGGCCGGCATCGGCGTCTTCGCCGCGCTGGGCTTCATGGCCACGTCGGCAGGCGTCGGCGTGGACGAGGTGGCGACCGACGGCCTCGGGCTCGCCTTCATCGCGTTCCCGGCCATCATCAACGAGGCGCCGGCAGGCGCGTTGATCGGCGTGCTGTTCTTCGGCTCGCTCGTCGTGGCCGGCGTGACGTCGCTGGTCAGCGTGATCGAGGTCGTCATCTCGGCGGTGCGCGACAAGTTCGAGATGTCGCGCATCGGGGCGTCGATGGCGGTCGGGGTCCCGGCCGCGCTGATCAGCATCATGCTGCTCGGCACGACCACCGGGGTCTACGTCCTGGACATCATCGACCACTTCATCAACCGGTTCGGCATCCTCGTCGTGGCCGTCGCGAGCATGCTGGCGCTCGCCTGGGTCTTCCGGAAGACGGGCCTCCTGCGCGAGCACCTCAACCGCGACGGCTCGGTCGAGGTCGGCCGGTGGTGGGAGCTGCTGATCGGCTTCGTCGCACCGGCGGCTCTCGCGTTCATCCTCGTCAACGAGCTCATCGACAACGTCCGCGAACCCTATGAGGGCTATCCGACGTGGATGCTGGCCACCCTCGGCTGGGGTCTTGCCGCAGCCGTGCTGGTGCTCGGCTTCCTCGCCGCTCGCCTTCCCTGGCGCGAGAGCACGTTCCTCGGTGATCCCGAGATCCAAGCCGTGCAGGACGAGAGGAGATCCTGATGTCCACCTCGGCCATCCTCATGATGCTGTTCGCGATGCTCGTCCTCTGGGGAGGACTCGGTGTTGCGATCTGGAACATCAGTCGCTTCCGAGGCGAGGAGCCGGAGAGCGTGCGCCGCGACCTCTGAGGGCCGATCCGTCATCCGGACCCGACCCCATCACTCCGCGTACGGATGACGGACAGCGGGCCCGCCCGATCCGTCATCCGCACCCGACCCCATCACCCCGCGTACGCATGACGGATCGCGGGCTGCCCGGACCGCGGGCCGAACCGGACTCAGGCGGGGTGGTCGACCTGCACCGGCGCCACGCCCTCGTCGAGCGCGGCGAGGTCCTCCACGATTCCGCGGGCGATGGTCTGCGCGTCGAGGCCGATGCGGGTGAGGATGGCGTCGCGCTTGGCGTGGTCGAGGAACTCCTGCGGGATGCCGTGCAGGCGGAACGGCGTGTGCACCCCGGCGTCGTTGAGCGTCTGGAGCAGCGTCGCCCCGCAGCCTCCGACGCGACCGTTGTCCTCGACGCTGACGACCAGGCGGTGCTGCGCGGCGAGCTCGATCAGGGCGGGGTCGACCGGCTTCACCCATCGCGGGTCGACCACGGTCACACCGATGCCCTGCGCCGTCAGTCGCGTGGCGACGTCGACGGCGGTGGTGGCCATCGAGCCCACGGCGACGATGAGCACGTCGGGGGAACCCTCGCTCACGAGGATGTCGACGCCGCCGTGGCGCTCGATCGCCGGGACGTCCGCCGGCGGTGGGCCCTTGGGGAAGCGTACGACGGTCGGCGCGTCGTCGACGTCGACCGCCTCGCCCAGCAGCTCGCGCAGGCGGGGCACGTCACGGGGCGCGGCCAGGCGGAGGCCGGGCACCACCTGCAGGATCGACATGTCCCACATGCCGTTGTGGCTGGCACCGTCGTCGCCGGTGACGCCGGAGCGGTCCAGCACGAAGGTGACCCCGCACCTGTGCAGCGCGACGTCCATCAGGACCTGGTCGAAGGCACGGTTGAGGAAGGTGGCGTAGACCGCGAACACGGGGTGCAGCCCGCCCATCGCCAGCCCGGCCGCCGAGGTGGCGGCGTGCTGCTCGGCGATGCCGACGTCGAAGGTGCGCTCCGGGAACTTCTCGGCGAACACGTCGAGACCCACCGGGTGCATCATCGCGGCGGTGATCGCGACGAGGTCCTCGCGCTGCTCGCCGAGCTCGACGATGGCCTCCGAGAAGTGGTCGGTCCAGATCTTGCCCTTGGGCTTCTCCGCGCCGGTCTGCACGTCGAAGGGCCCGGGG
>CAZDAO010000471.1:0-3585 GCA_964503015.1 uncultured Nocardioides sp.
GTCTGGGTGAGCAGTTCCCTGTCTTCGAGCGGCAGCATGCTCTGTCCTTTCCCCCGTGCCACAGAACCGAAACCCAACTCTAGGGAGTTGAGGCGGAAGCGTCAGCATCTTGGGGGCAGCCGAGCCCCCGGAAGGCCTCGGAGCGCCCCGGATAGGCTCGGGCCATGACTTCTCGGGGACCTCGTCATCGTCGGCTGGCCACCGGGCTGGGCGTCGCCGCCCTCGCGCTGACGGCCGGCTGCCAGTCCGGCTCGGACGCGGCTGGCGGGGATCCCGGTTCGGGCCCGAGCAGCTCCACGTCCTCGACCCCGTCGACCTCGTCGGCCCCCGTCCCCGAGCCGACCGAGTCCGTCCCGACGTTCGAGGTGGCGGAGAACAAGACGATCAAGGTCCCCGGCGCGAGCATGCATCCGCTGGCGACCTACAAGCACCTCGTCGACTACGGCATCCTGCAGGGCTGGAACGACGGGCAGAGCGCCGTCACCTTCCTCCCGGAGGTCAACCGGGCGAAGTCCCTCGACGCGATGGCCCGCAGCTGGATCAGGCGCAACGGGGGGCCGAAGGTCCAGGTGCGTCAGGACGACGCGGTCGCGGGCGGGAAGTACAGCGCGTGGCACGTCCTGGACACCACCTCCGACCCGGTCCAGGAGAAGCACACCTTCGGCATCCTCTTCCTGGACTCGGCCTGGCTGATCGAGATCACGATCTACGAGGACGGCACCCCCGAGCCGCTCACCGACGAGGAGGCCGAGGGCGTGATCGCGACGCTGCTCGGGACGTTCAAGACCGACCTCGACTGAGCCTCCTGCAGGACCGCTAGCTCGGCACCGCCACCGAGAGGCCGGACACGCCGGCGCTGGCGATGCCGATGCGTTGCACCGACCCGTCGAGGCCGAGCCGCATGATGTGGTACTCCTCGCCGACCCACAGCCGCACCACCAGCGCCTCGTCGCCGACCCAGGTCATCTGGGTCCAGAACCCGCCGACGCTGCGGCGCGGCAGAGCCGCCTCGAAGGTGACGACCTCCTTGCCGGTCGCCGCGTCGAGCACCGTGACGCCCGGCGTGCCGTCCCCGTCGACCTCGGTGCGGGCGCCGACGACGTACCTCCCGGTCGCGCTGAAGGGGCCGAGCCGGTGGTCGCACGTGGTCCAGCCGGGGTCGCCACCGCTCGCGGCGTCCACGACACCGAAGCAGGTCCCCTCGGGCCGGAGCTCGGTGATCCCGGCCACGACGCCCGCGGAGGCCGCATCGGCCTGGAGGAGCCCCGGCACCTCGACCGGCCGGCCACCGCCGGCGACGAAGGTCGCGGGGTCGCCGATGTTGTACGTCGCCCGCACGGCCACGGTGTCGTCCGACACGAAGCCGAGGGGGATCACCGGCTCGTCCAGTGCCGAGGGCGGGAACATCGTGGTGTCCGGCTCCGTGCCGCCGGCGGGGTCGGCCACGACGACCTGCCACCGGGTGCCGTCGTACTGCGACCAGGCGATCCGTCCGCCGTCCGGGCGCACGACCAGGCCGCCCGTGGGACTGCCGCTGTCGTCGACCTGGAGATCGGGCCCCAGGAACTCGAGGAAGGGACCGGACTTGTCGGTCTCGTCATAGGGGGCCACGCCGACCCACCCGTCGAGGTAGGGCGTGAGGGTGGTGAAGACGTGCGGCAGGTCGAGCGTCCCGTCCGCGGTGATCAGCGTCGGGCCGTCGACGTCCAGGAGCGGGACGGGGGGCACCTCGATCACCTCGGCGCTCTGCGCGTCGACCTTGATCGTGCCGGACGTCACCTGCGGACTCGGGCTCGGGCTCGGGGTCTGCGTCGCGGGTGGCACCTCGCTTCGCTGGGTGGGGTCGGCCACCGACAGGCCGACGGGGAGCGCGATCGCGAGGACCGCGGCGAGTGCCGCGCCTGCTGCTGCGCGGCGGCGGCGGCGCTGGATGCGTCCCGCGCGACGGCGTACGTCGGTCACCGTGAGGGGCACGTGCTGCAGGGGGTCGACCCGGCGGTGCAGGGCGTCGTGGATCCGGTCCTCGAGGGGCGTGTGGTTCATCGCGCATCGTCTCCGGACTCGTGGGGGCGGTGGCCGTTCGGGTCGAGCGACCGGGGGGCGCGGGCGCGCAGGCCCGCGAGGGCGCGGCTCGCCTGCGACTTGACCGTCCCGACCGAGATCCCGAGGACGTCGGCGATCTCGGCCTCGCTGAGATGCTCGTAGTAGCGCAGCACGATCACCGCGCGCTGCTTGGGCGGCAGGGTCTGCACGAAGGACCAGAGGACGCCGCCCATCCCGTCGTCGTACTCGTCGTGGACGCCCGTGTCGGGCATCGTGTCGGTGGAGTGCTCGCGCCGCTTCCACGCGCGGCGCCACAGTGAGTTGTTCTCGTTGACCATCACGCGACGGACGTAGCCGTCCAGGGCGCCCCGGTCGCGGACCTTCTCCCAGGAGAGGTAGAGCTTGGCGAAGGCGTTCTGCAGGAGGTCCTCGGCGCCGGCGTGGTCGCCGACGAGCAGGTACGCCGTGCGGTACAGGGCGGCCTGGCGCGCGGACATGTACGCCGAGAACTCCGCGTCCTTGTCGGCTCTGCGGTCCTGCGCACCCATGTCGACGAGTGTCGTGCTCACCCTTCACCCCCGTTCGTCTTTGGTGCGGTGTGTCCCGGTCGTCCGTCGGTCGTCCGTCGGTCGGACTGCACTGAGGACGCGATCGCGCGGGGCGGGGTTGCATCTGTTTGGTGCGGGTTGGAAGGCTCGCCCGGAAGGGGCCACCCGCCGCCCCTCGACTCAGGAGGCAATCGATGCAGCAGGTCCAGGCCGTCGTCGCGCTCGCCAAGGGCGAGCCGGTGCAGCTCACCACCATCAACGTCCCCGACCCGGGTCCGGGCGAGGCGGTGGTGAAGGTGCAGGCCTGCGGGGTCTGCCACACCGACCTGCACTACCGCGAGGGCGGGATCAACGACGACTTCCCGTTCCTGCTCGGCCACGAGGCCGCCGGCGTGGTCGAGTCGGTCGGGCCGGACGTCACCGGGCTGGAGCCGGGCGACTTCGTCGTGCTGAACTGGCGCGCGGTGTGCGGTGACTGCCGGGCCTGCAACCGGGGCGAGCCGTGGTACTGCTTCGCCACGCACAACGCCACGCAGAAGATGACCCTGGCCGAGGGCGACCTCGCTGGCACGGAGCTCTCCCCGGCGCTGGGGATCGGGGCGTTCGCGGAGAAGACCCTCGTCGCGGCCGGGCAGTGCACCAAGGTCGACCCGTCCGCGCGTGCGGCCGCTGTCGGCCTGCTCGGCTGCGGGGTAATGGCCGGTCTCGGCGCCGCCATCAACACCGGCAACGTCGGTCGCGGCTCGACCGTCGCGGTGATCGGCTGCGGCGGTGTCGGCGCGGCCGCCATCGCCGGCGCCGCGCTCGCTGGCGCGGCGAAGATCATCGCGGTCGACATCGACGACCGGAAGCTCGAGACCGCCCGCTCGCTGGGGGCGACCCACACGGTCAACTCCTCCGAGGTCGACGCGGTCGAGGCGATCCGTGGGCTGACGCCGCCGGCGGACGGCACCGGCCACGAGGGCGGCGCGGACGTCGTCATCGACGCGGTGGG